>LZRQ01000087.1 GCA_002159155.1 Firmicutes bacterium ZCTH02-B6 | reverse complement strand
CCTCTCGGGTCAACCCGCCGTGAAAGACCACGACAGGGATTTCCGACTTTGCCAAGTGCTCCGCCAAGGCCGACTGGGTGGCGCGAAACTCGGTAAACACCAACACCGGCTCAGCCTGCGCGGCGATCCACGAGACGGCCGCAGAAAGTTTCCGCGCTCCGGTTGCTACCTCCAGAGCCTGCTCGGCGAGACGGCGCGCCCAGGCTCTTTCCTCCGGTGGTAGACGATCGCTGCGGGCCATCGCGGCGAGGGTGCGGCGGGCAGCGTGCGGACTGCTGCACAGCTCCCGCAACAGCAATATGAGCGGCAATAAACCTTCTCCCACCGGCCCGTCGCCCCGGCGGTGCAGTGCCCGTGCAAAGACCAGCACTTCCCGGTAAAAGGCCTCTTCCGCGCCCGACAACGGCACGGGCACCGTTTCAACGATGCGTTTGGGCAAGCGCAGCAAGGCGTCTCGCCGGGTGGAGCGCACCATCACTTCGCCAAGACGCTCCCTGAGCCGCCCTGCGTCTTTGGCGGAACGCTTGTCCAGCATGAACTCGCGCTTGAACGACGAGTAGGTTCGCAAGAGGCCCGGCTTCAGCAGGGTCAACATGTTGTAGAGCTCGTTCAGATCGTTTTGGATCGGCGTGGCGGTCAAAAGCAGCAGGTATTTCTTGGCCAGCCCATCGACAAAGCGCCAGCTCACCGTTTGGCGGTTCTTTAAGCGGTGTGCCTCGTCCACGATGATGATGTCCCAGGGTATTTTGCAAATGCGGTCCGCGTGGGGAGCGCGCCGCGCCGTGTCCAGCGAGGTGATGACGCAATCGTACCGATCCCAGTTGTCGGCGGAGCGGTGAATGCGGGCGGGAATGCCGAGCTTCTCGTTGAGCTCCTGCTGCCATTGGGTCAAAAGCGACGCCGGCGCCAGTACCAGCGCCTTGCGCACGAGGCCGCGGACCATGTACTCCTTGAGGATCACCCCGGCCTCGATGGTCTTGCCGAGTCCCACCTCATCGGCCAAGAGCGCCCGCCCGCGCATATCCCGCAGCACCTTCAGGACGGCCTGGCGCTGGTGGTCGTACAGATCAATTTGGAGGCTGTCCAGGCACAACAGGCGCTCAAAGCCTTGCGTTAGAGCGAGCCGCTCCGCCCGCAGCCGGAGATCAAACCAGCGCCATGGCTCGAAGCGTCCCTCGGACAAAGCGTCCAAAATTGGCTCGTGACCGCCGCGAAACGCGATCTCCACACAAGATCCTCCCCGCCCTAGTATGCCCGAGGTAGCCACGCTGCCCGGGACAAACCAGGGCGGGGCCACGCGGCAGGCGCCGGGGCGGCGGGCCGCACGGATCTCCTTGCCATCAAACGCCGCCCCGTTCGCGCAGCACCTCGGCCACCACGTGGGCGAACAACCGGGCGGCCTCCGTCGCCTCCTCGACGGTGTTGTAGCGGTGATCGCCGATGAACACTTGCACGGAGTTGGGGTGCAGGCGGCCGTTGTAGTCCGAAGACTGGATGCGGATACCCCGCGAGAGCCCGGGGTACAGGGCATCCATCTTGGCCTTCAATGCCTCGGCGAAGGCCGCGTTCTCGCGGGCGTACGGGTTGTTCTGGTCGCCGACCACTAGCAGGATCCGAGCGACCGGACGGCCGCCGATTTGGGCCGTGGTCACATCCCGCCCCACATCGCCTGCGATCGCGTCCCGGTGGATGTCAATGACGGCTTGAACCCCCTCGTGCTGCTGGAGAAGGGTAGCTACCGCCTGGCCCGCCCGCTGGAACGCCTCTGCCCACCTGGGGTGGTCGTATACCTGTGGGTGGTGGATGGCCGCGACTCCCCGGGCCTCCAGGGACTCGCTGAACGCCTGACCGACTTCAACGACGTGGCCAGGGCGCCCTTGGGCAGCGTGGGTGTCACCGGGCCCATAGTTTTCCGTTCCGTGGGAGTGGTACACCAGCACCGCGGCGCGGGCTGTCCCTTGCGTCGGCGCCTGCGGGGAACCGGGCGCGGTCTGTGGGGTCTGAGGAGGTTGCGACCCCGATGCGGTGGATGGCGCCTGGGACAGCGGACCAGTCCCCTGGGAGCTAGGCGGGGCGATGCGGGTTTGTACCGTCTGGGCGCCTAGCCCGGGGCCGAAGCCTAGAAGGCGCGCCCCGGCCACCGCGACGGCGATCAGCGCGACCAGAATGAAAAGCAGGCTCGGCCCATTGGACGACGCAGCCTTTGACAAGCGCGGCAGTCTGCCTCTGTTCCAGCGTGACACGGCCATCTCCCCTTTCGGGACGATCTATATTCCCAAGGGGAATGGCCTATGCCAAGCCTCCTCCCGTCAGGGCTCAGCTGCCAGCTGCCGCAAGATGAGCTCCAGCTGCTCAAGCGCCGCACCGTACCCCGCCCAGTCGCCTTGAGCCAGGCGAGCGCGGGCTTCCTCATAAAGGCGCAGCGCTTCGCTTGCTAGCGCTTGCTGCGCAGCGGCCGCCGCACCGGCGACGCCTCCGGGTTGCGGTGATTCCGGAGTTACCTCCGTGCCCGGCGGGAACCCCGCCAACGAAGTACCCTGGGACGCTACCGTTCCGCCGGGCAACACAGCCTGGAGCGCTCCCGCCAGCGTCTGGTGCATGGCGATTTGGTCGCCAAAAGCCACGATGACCCGCACCAACTCCGGTAAGTCCCCGGTTTCCGCTTGGAGGTAGATCGGTTTGAGATACAATAGGCTCTGTTCGATCGGCAACACGAGCATATTGCCGCGAATGACCTGGGACCCCCGCTGCGCCCATAAGGTCAACAATTGCGAGATGTCAGGATGCTGGTCGATGCGGGCTTCGATCTGCATGGGCCCGTAGATCAGGACATCCTTGGGGAACTCATACAACAGCAGCCGCCCATAGTCATCGCCGTCCATCCGGGCCGCGAACCACGCGATCATGTTGTTGCGTTCGGTGGGCGTAAAGGGCAGCATGAGGACCATTTCGGGCTCACCGCGGTCTGGCAGCTGGACGATGGCGTAATACGGGCTCATCACCTGCTCCCGCGTCTGGCCGGAGGCGTCGCTGCTAAACACCTCCCGGGCCGGGCGCCAGACGTCTTCACGGTTGTAAAACACCGTCGGGTTGTCCATGTGGTACAGGGCCAGCACTTCGGCTTGCAGCTGGAACAGGTCTTCCGGATAGCGTACATGGGCCCGCAGGGACTCGGGCATCGCCTCCGCCGGCTCAAAAAGTCCGGGAAACAGACCCGTATAGACCCGGATCAGCGGATCCCCGGGGTCGAAGACGTAGAAGTGCACGGTGCCGTTGTAAGCGTCCACCACGGCCTTGACCGCGTTGCGCACATAGTTGGCTTGCCAGCGAGGATGGGGCATGGCGTAGGGGAAGCCCGACGCCGTTGTGTAGGCATCGACGATCCAAAACAGCCGGCCGTCGGCCAGCACCGCATACGGATCGCTATCAAAGCGAAGGAAGGGTGCGAGCGTCTGCAGCCGCTCCATGACGTTGCGGCGAAACAGGATGCGCGTCGAGCTGGTGATCTCGTCCGACAAAAGCAAGTTGACCGTCTGAAAACGGGCCGCGAATGCCGCCCGGCGGAAAATGGAACTCAAAGGCACCCCGCCAGTGCCCCGGTACGTGGTGCGCACGTTGTCGTCACCCGACGGATAGCTGAACTCGAAATCGGGGGTACGCGTCCCGACCACCACGTACTGGTCGGTCAGCTCACCGTAATAGATCTCAGGCCGCTCCACGACCAAGTCCGCGTCGCGCGGCCGGGGCGGGATGTCCGCTAGGAGAAACCGGGGAAGTCCCTGGGGCGTCACCTCGGCCACTGGGCTCATCACAAGCCCGTAGCCGTGGGTGTACTGCAGGTGCTGGTTGACCCAGGTACGGTTGGGAATCTGGCTCAGGTCCAGTTCCCGCACGGCAAGCATTACCTGCCGCAGCCGCCCGTCTATGACATAGCGATCCACGTCTACATCGGGAAAGGTGTAGTAAAAGCGAATCGACTGCAGTTGGGCGTAGCTGCGGGCCAGTGGACGCCAATCCCACAGGCGGGCGTTTTCCACAATGTGGGGGTAGTCCGCCAGTCGTTGCCAGGTCAAATGGTTGTCGACCACAAACGGCCGCTTCTCGATCGCGTCAAGGCCGTACGCCAGGCGGGTGAAGGCCAGGTGATGTTCGATAAAGGGCTGCTCCCGCTCCAGTTCGTTGGGTTCCACGATGAACCGCTGCAATGCCGCAGGGTAAACTTGTCCGAGCAGCACTGCCGCAGCGACCCACGCCGCGCCCACGCCGGCGAGCCAGCGCCACTGCATGCGCTTCCACGAAGCCAGCAGCGTGGCGGCGAAAGCGAGGGCGGCGACAAAGAGCACCCGCCAGGCCAAAACACGGGCGTGCCAATCGGTGTATGTAGCACCATAGATGACGTCGCTCGTTGTCGAAAACAGGACGTTATAAAGGCGCAGGCGGTAGTCCAACGCCTTAAGAAGCACCATCCCTGCCACAAGCGCCAGCAGGTGCCGGCGCGGGCCCTCATCGAGAAAGACTTCGCGCCCCCGCCGCTCGACGGTGCGCGCCACCAAATACACAAGAAGGACCGACAGCGTTGTAACGAAGAGAATGCCTGCCAGCGACCCGTTGACCAAGCGGTAAAAGGGTGCTTCGAAGACGTAGAAGCCTATGTCCCGCCCGAACAGCGGGTCGGCCACCCCAAAGGAAGTGCGGTGCCAAAAGCGGGCGATCAGAAGCCAGTTCTGCGCCAGCGCCTCGGCGGACAAAAGCCCCAGCACGGCGCTGCCAAACAACAGCACCCGCCTCATGAGCCGCCAACTCAGAACGACCGGCGCACGACCTTGAAAGCGAAACATGGCCCGCGCCAGCGCCTGTCGCGTCAGGCTCAGGTTGACATAGATCAGGGCAGCAAACAGGACAGCGGCCCCCAGACGCACCACCCACGGCCACGCCAGCAGGCGGATAAAGAGGCCGCCATGCCCCAGCTCCTGAAACCACCACCAATCGGTGACCAGATGCGCCGAGACGGCGATCAGGCCCGATAGGAGCACGACCAATCCGACAACAATCCACACGACCCGCCGGGCGGTCGCCACACTGGCAAACCTCCCCTGTTACTGCTGCCGGTGAGCCGCCGCCTTGAGGAGGGCCGAGAGCTCCTTCGCGTCAAAGCGGTAGACCTCGGAGCAGAAATGGCAGACCAGTTCGGCGGAGCCGTCGGTTTCCAGCATATCCCGCAGCTCCTCCTCACCCAATGCGATAAGCGCGCGTTCAAACCGCTCCTTGGAACAACTGCATTTGAACTGCACCGGCAGGCGCCGCAACACCCGCACATCCAGCTCCCCGGCCACCATAGACAATAGCCCTTCTGCGTCTTTCCCCTGATCAACGGCCGAGGAGATGGGCGGGAGCTCGCGGGCCCGCCGCTCGAGGATGGAAATGACGGCGTCGCTGGCGCCCGGCATGACCTGCAGCAGCAGTCCGCCGGCCGCCCGCACCCGATGGTCCGGCTGCACCAGCACCCCGACGGCGACTACGGAAGGGGTCTGTTCGGACCGCAAAAAGTAGTGGGCAAAATCCTCGCCGATCTCTCCGCTCACCAGGGGCACAAAGCCGCGGTAAGGCTCGCGGAGCCCCGGGTCCCGGATGACGTATAGCTTACCGTTGCCAACGGCCCCGGCTACATCCAGCTTGCCCTTGGCGTTGGCCGGCAGGTCCACGTGGGGATTGCCCACATATCCTCGCACCCGTCCTTCGGCATCCGCCTGGGTGTGCAGCGATTTGATGGGACCGTCGCATACGATCTCCACAAACACCTTCTGTGGCGCCTTGAGCATCGCGCCGAGGAAAGCGGTCACCGTCAGCGTCCGGCCGAGGGCCGCCGCGGCCGTCGGATACAGATCATGCCTCCAGCGTGCTTCCTCGACGGTGCGGGTCGTAACCGCGGCCAACGCCCGCACTTGTCCATCGGCCAGCAGCGCCTGAACGAGGTGGTCTCCTAGGTCACCGTTGCGATAGCCCGCCATCGGCGCCGATCACCTCCCTAGGTTTGCTGCCCTGGTACGGGCCGACGACGCCCCGCATCTCCATCATGTCGATAAGCCGCGCCGCACGGGAGTACCCGATGCGAAAACGCCGCTGCAACATGGAGACCGACGCCTGCCCTGCTTCTCGCACAAGCCGTACGGCATCTTCGTACAACTCGTCGTCCATCTCCTCATCGACTCCAGCCCCTTGGGCCGGCGTCGTCAGCACCTCTTCAATGTACTGCGGTTCGCCCTGGCTTCGCCAGGCGTCCGCCAGCGCTTCGACTTCCTGATCGGAAATCCATGCGCCCTGGGCCCGGATCGGCTTGGGTGCGCCGATGGGGTAAAACAGCATATCTCCCTTGCCAAGCAGCCGCTCGGCCCCCGCCATGTCCAAGATCGTGCGGGAATCCACCTGCGAACTGACGGCAAAGGCGATGCGCGACGGTACGTTGGCTTTGATCAGACCTGTAATGACATCCACCGATGGCCGCTGGGTGGCAATGATTAGGTAGATCCCCGCCGCACGGGCCATCTGGGCCAGCCGACAGATGCTGTCCTCCACGTCCGCCGCCGCTACCAGCATCAGGTCCGCCAACTCGTCGATAATGACCACCAGGTAGGGCAAGAACGGGTCGGCCCCTTCCGGCTTCCGGGTGCTCTTGTTGTAGGCGTCAATATTGCGGGCGCCGGTCTCCGACAAGAGCTGGTACCGGCGCTCCATCTCCTTGACGGCCCAGCGCAAGGCGCCCGCAGCCTGCCGCGGGTCGGTGACGACCGGGGCGATCAGATGCGGGATGCCGTCATACACCGAGAGCTCGACCCGCTTGGGGTCGATCATCATCAGTTTGACCTCATCGGGCCTGGCCTTAAAGAGAAGGCTCGCGATGATGCCGTTGAGACATACGCTCTTTCCCGAACCGGTCGCCCCGGCAATCAACAAGTGCAGAATCTTAGTCAAGTCGGCGATCAACGGCTTCCCGGCGATGTCCTTGCCCAGACCAATCGTGAGCCGCGACGGCGCTTGCTGAAACTCCTCGCTTTCGAGAATCTCCCGCAGATACACCGGGCTCGTTTCACGGTTCGGCACCTCAATGCCAACGACCGACTTGCCCGGCACCGGCGCCTCGACCCGCACCCCGGCGGCGGCGAGCGCCAACGAGATATCGTCGGCCAATCCGACGATGCGGCTGACCTTGATCCCCGGGGGCGGCTGCACCTCGTAGCGTGTCACGACCGGGCCGCGGCTGACGCTCACCACCCGCGCCTGGATGCCAAAGCTGGCCAGCGTTTCCTCGAGCAGCTGAGCCTGGTCCTCGTCCTCACCAGGACGCGGGCGCTTGACAGGCCGTGGCCGGCTTAAAAGGGACACCGGCGGCATTTGATAGTCACCCGTCGCTCCGGGCGGGGGCGCAGGTTGCTCCTGGCTGCGTCGGCGCGGCTTGGACCGGGCGCCCTCGGGCTCCTCCTCAGGCGTCACGAGGATCGTGGGCCGGGGCGCTTCGGCTTTTGGGACCACGGGGTCCCGGGCCGCCGCCGACTCGTCGCTGAGCCGCACCGCCCTCGCCCGGCGCCGCTCGGTGCGGGCGCGCCCTGCAGCCCGTACCCGTTCGCGGAGCGCAGCCACACCGCCGGCGACGCGCGACCACCAATCACTCAGGGAGGTGTCAAATAGGAGCAACCAGGCCACCACCAGCATGGCGCCACCGGCCAGCACCGTGCCCAGCGGTCCCAACCCCCGCATCAAGACCGCGGCGAGGGCGCCGCCCAACACGCCACCTGCCTGCTTGACCATGGGCAGCCGGATCTGCTCCTGTACGTTCCAAGCCGCCGGCCACGCCGAGGAACCAAGCCGCACAAGATGCAGCGCCGCGGCGGCCACGGACAAAACGAGCAGGCCTCCGCCCAGCCGGCGCACTACCCCGGCATCCCACGGCCTGCGGAATAGCGCCCACCCGAGCCAGATGATAATGAGCCCGATCCCTGTGGCCGACTGCCCGCTCGCGGCCCGCAGCCACCCCGCGATATGTCGCCCCGCCTCCCCTGTAGCGGCGGTGTGCAGGCTGAGGAGGCTAAACAGCCCCAGGGACATCAAAAATGTGGCGGCGATTTTCCGGTTTCGCCCCACACGCACGCACCTCCCGCCCACAAGGGTTCGTGACCCCCTGGGCAAGTCCTGCCCGGAAGCGCCTCTACTAGCCGCTTTGAGCCGCTGCGCTCCCGTGCGCTGCCGGCATGGACAGGCCGATGACCGCCGCCATACGTCCCGTCCGGCCGCCCGCCGCCCGATAGGAAAAGAAGCGGTCACTCCGGCAGCGGGTGCAGATGGCAGCTGTACAAATATTGCCTGCGGGCACTCCCGCGGCGGTCAGCAGGTGCCGGTTCGCCGCCCACAGATCGAGATACATGCGGCCGTTCCGGGCTCGGATGGGCGATACCGCCCAATTGGCGAACCGCTCGACGACCTCGGGGCCCACTTCATAGCAGCATGGGCCGATGCTCGGACCAAGGACAGCTTCTAAGGACTGCGGCCGCGTGCCAAAGGCGCGTACCATGGCCTCCACCGCCCGTGCCGCCACACCCTGCCACGTCCCTCGCCAACCAGCATGTACCAGTCCTACGGCCGGCGTCTCGGGGTCCACCAACAGTACAGGCACGCAGTCGGCAAAGAAACCGATGAGCAGTGGTCCACGCTCCCGGGTGACGAGCGCGTCCACACCCGGTATGGCTTCTTCTGCCCGGGCAGCCCCTCGGCCCATGTCCGCTGCGGTTACGACCGCCACCCGGGCGCCGTGCACCTGCTCCCCGGCCACCAAGGTACTTGCGGACATGCCAAACACTTGGCAGAGACGCCGGCGATTCTCGAGGACAAGCTCCACGTCATCGCCCACGTGCAGACCGAAGTTGAGGGAGTCAAAAGGCGGGCGGCTCACCCCGCCTCCCCGCTCCGTGAAGCCGTGCACAATCCCCCGTGCCGCCCAGCGCTCCAGCTGCCACACGGTCACCGGGCCTACGGTGCAACGGACCAACCCGTTCCGGCTCACTCCCGCTTCACCAGCTTCTCCACTTCCCCCAGCAGCGCAGTCAGATCCCGAAATTCCCGATAGACGCTGGCAAAGCGGACGTACGCCACCTCGTCGATCCCGCGCAGCGCGTCCATAATGCGCTCACCGATTTGGCGGCTCGTGATCTCGGTATCGCCCCGCTGGCGGGCCTCCCGCTCGATGTCGTCCACGATTTGCTCCAGGACAGCGACGGGGATGGGCCGCTTCTCGCACGCCTTGATGAGACCGTTCAAGATTTTTTGACGCTGGAAAGGCTCCCGCCGGCCGTCCTTCTTGATCACCATGAGGGGCGTCTCCTCCCAGCGCTCATACGTCGTAAAGCGGCGGCCGCAACGCTCGCACTCGCGTCGGCGCCGGATAGAGGCGCCCTCGTCCGTGGCCCGGGAGTCCAGTACCTTGCTGTGCATGTAGTGGCAGTACGGGCAGCGCACTCCTGCCCCTCCCTTCTTCTACCATTATACACTTGTCAATCGGGGAGACGGCGGGGCTGCGCGACGGCGAGAACGGACTCCCACGGCGGAAGGCGCCGCGTTGTCGGACTCGGGCGGTTGGAATATAGTAGCCTGAAAGGGGGGAAAACAGGCCCGTGCTCGTGCGCGCTTCCGAGCTGCGGCTCCTGGACGTGGTTAACGTCGTGGACGGCCGCAAGCTGGGCTACGTCTACGACGTGGATGTAGACGTGGACACGGGCCGCATCCGGGCCTTGCTGGTACCGGGCGAGGGCCGGCGGTGGCTCTCGCTATTCGGCCGCCGGCCCGACGTGGCTATTCCCTGGAAGCGCGTGCGCAAAATAGGTGTGGACGTCATCCTGGTCCATCTGCCCGACGCCTCCGACCAGGAGCGATGACAGCCCCGGTAGCCAGTCCAGCCAACGCAAGGCGAGCTGCACACCATCGCTGGCCGGTGCGGCGGGACTAGCCGGGGCGGGCTCGATGGCCTGGGCTGCGTCGGCAAAGCACAACGGAGGAAACAGGACGCAAAACCAGTTGGCCCCACGCCCGGCCCCGATGACGATCCGAACGGCAGCCGGCTCACCGGCCGGGTCCAGCTCGGTTTCAACCGCCACCGGGTAATCTGCCCCTAAAGACCGCACCACGGCCCGTGCCGTCTCCTCCAGCGGGCGGTGTGCCGAGGCAAGGCGCATGTAGGCGTCGGCCGGGGATTGGGCTCCGTCTACGAGGGACAGCACCATGGGTAGGACGGAGTCCCTCACCGCGAGTTTCATCTCTTGGTCGGCAGGCGCGTCGCTGTGGGCCACCACGTGCAGCCGGAATACGGGCACAGTATCGTACGCGTGCAAGACGTGGGGCCGCAGGAGACGCCAGCCCAACAGTACGAGCATAATGAGGACCGCCAATACGGCTGCCAAACGGGCACGTCCGACCAACGCCCCTAAGCCGATTTTGCCGGGGACTGCCTTGCGCCAATCGTGCGTCTTCCGATCCATGCGGCCGTCCACGCCCAACCCTCCTTTCACCCGGACATATAGCGCCTGAGGTTTTTCAGAGCGGCCTTTTCCAAGCGAGAAACCTGCGCTTGGGAGATGCCAATCTCCTCGGCGACCTCCATCTGGGTGCGGCCGTCGAAAAAGCGCTTGGTCAAAATGAGCTTCTCACGCTCGCCGAGCCGCGCCATGGCCTCCCGGATGGAGATACCCTCGATCCAGGTGCTGTCCAGCGACCGCTCGTCGCTGATCTGATCCATCACAAAGATGGGGTCGCCCCCATCGTGGTAGATAGGCTCAAATAAGGAGATCGGCTCCTGGATCGCGTCGAGCGCGTACACGACCTCCTCCCGGGGAAGCCCCATTTCCTGGGCGATTTGACTGATGGTCGGCTCAGTGTTGTAGCGGCTCACGAGACTGTCCCGCACCTGCAATGCCTTGTAGGCAATGTCCCGCAGGCTGCGGCTGACCCGGATCGGATTGTTGTCCCGCAGATACCGGCGAATTTCGCCGACGATCATGGGCACAGCATAAGTGGAGAACTTGACGTTCTGGCTCAGGTCAAAGTTGTCGATAGCCTTCATGAGTCCGATACAGCCGACCTGAAACAGATCGTCCACGTTCTCGCCGCGGTTGTTGAAACGCTGGATGACGCTCAGCACCAGACGCAGGTTGCCCTGGATGAGCTCGGCCCGCGCCTCCTTGTCACCGGCTCGGACGCGTTCCAGCAGCTCCCGCATGCGTTCGCTGGACAACACCGGGAGCTTGGCGGTGTTGACGCCGCAGATCTCCACCTTGTTCATCGGCCTGGGACCTCCCCGGCGTTCGCCCTTGCTTCTCTCAGTATTGCCATGGGCAAAGGCGACCTATTCCGGGCGCCGCGCGCAAGCGCCAGCCGGGGGAGGAATCGGGAGCCAACCTTGGTAATATGATGTGCACACAACCCGGCACGAGGAGGGACCGGCCATCGGGGGTGCGCGGGCCGTCATCTGGATGGACGTGCTCATCCTGCAGGTGGTCGCCAACTGTCTTTTCGACTGCCTGCTCCTGTGGGCCACTGCGGCCGTCACCCGCACGCCCACCACCCGCGCCCGGATGTTAGCCGCCACCCTCACGGGCGCCGGGTACTACCTGCTGTATGTGCTGGCGGAAGCACGCCTTGTTCCCTTCTACGGCGTGCTGCGGTCGCTGCCCGTCGTCGTCCTCGTCTCCGGCTTGATGATCCTCTTGGCTTTTGGCCGGTTGCGGGTGCGCAGGTTGCTGACGGTAGCGGCACATTTCTACGGCATCGGCTTTGTCGCCGCCGGTGCGGGGATGGCCGCTGCCTTCCTCATGGGCAACACGTCCCGCCCGGACGCGATCGCCGGTTTCCTGGCCGCCAGCGGCGCAATCCTCCTCGTCGCCGAGCTCGGGTGGGGGGCGGTGCAGCGGACGATCTGGCAGCAGGTATACCAGATGCCGCTGGAAATCCGCTTTGGGGATCTGACGTGCCGCCTGCAGGCGCTGGTGGACACAGGCAACCGCCTGCGGGACCCGTTATCCGGGACTCCGGTTGTGGTGGTGGAGGGTGAGGCGCTGCGGTCTCTTTTGCCGGAGTACTTGCAGCCGGCGGTGGCCGCCATGGAGACGGGTGACCTGGCCCCGGTAAGCCGGCTCCTGTCGTCGGAAGAGTGGTCGGCCCGGTTTAGGGTCATTCCGTACGCCTCAATTGGCCGGGAACACGGGCTGCTCATCGGCTTCCGTCCCGATGAAGTCCGCATCGTCGTGGACGGACGGGCCGTGCCCGTTGGCCCGTGCATCTTGGGGCTGTGCAAGGGCCCCTTGGACCCGGAGGGCGCGTACCAGGCCCTGGTCCACCCAGACCTGGTACAACCCGCCGCTGCGGTACAACGGCTACACACATCGCTTGCCGGGAGGGCGCCGTCGGCCGATGCGACCCAACGTGTTTAGGTATAGACTGCTCCTTCGCCTATGGCTTATGCGGGCGTTGGGCCGGATTTGGCTGGCCCCGCGGGTGTTTTACGTCGGCTCCAGCGAGGTGCTGCCGCCGCCACTGACGCCGGCGGAGGAGGCGGAGCTCATCGGGCGGCTGCAGGGCGGTGACACGTCGGTTCGCGGTCCGCTCATCGAGCGCAACCTGCGCCTGGTGGTCTACATCGCACGAAAATTCGAAAATACCGGCGTGGCCATTGAGGATCTGGTGTCCATCGGCACCATTGGACTCATCAAAGCCGTGAACACGTTTGACCCGGGAAAGAACATCAAGCTGGCCACATATGCCTCGCGGTGCATCGAAAACGAAATCCTGATGTACCTGCGTCGCAACAGCAAAACCAGGGCCGAAGTCTCCTTTGACGAGCCGCTCAATACCGACTGGGACGGGAATGAACTCCTCCTCTCGGACGTCATCGGTACAGAGAGCGACGTGACGCGGCGGCTCGAAGACGAAGTCGACCGGACGTTGCTTAGCTTGGCCATGGACCGTTTGTCCGGCCGCGAGAAGCGGATCATGGAACTGCGGTTTGGCTTAAAAAACGGGCGCGAGAAGACGCAGAAAGAGGTCGCGGATCTGCTAGGGATCTCCCAGTCCTACATCTCCCGCCTGGAGAAGCGCATCCTCAACAAGCTGCGCCGGGAGATGCAGCGCATGGAGGGAATCTCCTGAAGCGCCGCCCACGGCGTCTTAGGTGAAGCGGCCTTGCTGCCAGAGGGCTTCCCCTAGGACGACCGCCGCCGCAGGAAGGCAGGAATGTCGAGATCATCGGTGGCAAATGGCTTCAGCTCCAGGTCCGTGAAGTTCTTGCGCCGGCCGTTGCCCCGGCCTCCATCGAAGCCCGTCGCGATCACGGTCACCCGCACCTCATCCCGCAGCGATTCGTCGATGACCGCGCCAAAGATGATGTTGGCCTCCGGATCGGCCGCCTCGGCGATGATTTCCGCGGCGTCGTTGACCTCGAACAAGCCCAGGTTGGAGCTGCCGGTGATGTTGAGCAGGATGCCGCGGGCACCTTCGATGGACGCCTCGAGCAGGGGGCTGGAAATCGCCATCTTGGCCGCCTTAATCGCCCGCTCCTCGCCGCTGGCGACGCCGATGCCCATGAGTGCAGACCCGGCGTTGGCCATGATGGTCCGCACGTCGGCAAAGTCCAGGTTGATGAGGCCCGGTACCGTGATGAGATCCGAGATGCCCTGAACGCCCTGGCGCAGCACGTCGTCGGCCAGCCGGAACGCCTCCAGGATGGACGTCTTCTTTTCCGCCACCTGCAGCAGGCGGTCGTTGGGAA
>LZRQ01000086.1 GCA_002159155.1 Firmicutes bacterium ZCTH02-B6 | reverse complement strand
GCCTGCCCCGCCGCGCCCTTAACCAGATTGTCGATGGCGGAAAGTACAATCAAGCGGCCGCTGCGGGCGTCCACCCTGGCGGTGACGTCGCAGAAGTTAGACCCCAACACCGCTTTCGTTTGGGGCAACCGATCCTCTCCCAGCACCCGCACGAAAGGCTCGCCCCGGTAAAACTTGCGCATGATCTCCAGCGCATCGTGGGTGGTGAGCGGCTGCGTCAGCCGCAGGTTGAGGGTGGCCAAGATGCCGCGGCTCATGGGCACCAGGTGCGGCACAAAACTCACGCAGACTTCCCCGCCGCCCCGGGCCGACAAAAGGTCGCGAATCCCTTGTTCCATCTCGCCGGTGTGGCGGTGTCCGGGCACGCCGTAGGCTTGCACGTTCTCGGTGCACTCGGGAAAATGGTACATCTGCTTCGGGGTGCTCCCCGCCCCCGAGACGCCGGACATGGCGGACACCACGACGGAGGAGGTGTCGATGCAACCCACATGCACAAAGGGCGCAATACCCAAGAGGACGCTGGTCGGATAGCAACCGGGGTTTCCGACAAGGCGCGCCCCCCGCACCTTATCGCGATACAGCTCGGGGAGCCCGTAGACGGCTTCAGCGAGAAGATGCACCTGTTCGTGCTGGATACCGTACCACTGCTGGTATTCTGCAGGGTCACGAAAGCGGAAGTCAGTACCGATGTCGATGACCTTGACACCCCGGGGCACGAGCTCCGCCGCCAGCGCCATGGAGGCTCCGTGGGGCACGGCCAAAAACGCCACGTCACAACGGGACGCCATGGCCTCCGTATCGACAGTCTCGTACGCCAGGTCGGTGAAACCATTGAGCCCCGGGTGGCTGGCGGCTACCGCCTGGCCCACCTGCGTCCGGGACGCGGCGTACGTCACCTGTGCGTGCGGGTGTTGAGAAATTATGCGCAGCAATTCGCCGCCCGCGTATCCGGTGCCGCCGACAATTCCCACCCGAACCGTCATCCCTCAAGAAAACTCCTTCCACGGCGTTCTCGCTGTGCGCCAAACCGTGGGCGCCCGCGGCTCGCATGGGATGATTATACTGTGTACACGCATAAAAATGCAATACCCTGCGGACCGCGGGCAGAAAAAATCACCGGTGCCACAGCCCCGGTGGTCGTGCCGCAGCCGCAGGGCGCTAGTCACGGTCGGATCCGGTTTTAGCTACGGTTCAACGCAAACACGCGGAAGCGGGTGTGAATAGTTCACTCGTAGAGCCATTCCACCGACGCGCCTAGGTCTGTCAGCTTCTCCTCCAGTCGCTCATACCCTCGCTGGATATGCTCGACGCCATCGATGACCGTTTGCCCCTGGGCTGCGATGCCTGCGACAATCAAAGCCGCCCCCATGCGCAGGTCGGTGGCGGTCACATGCGAGCCGGTAAGCCGCTCCACGCCCTCGATGACGGCCGTACGCCCATCCGTCTCGAGCTTGCCGCCCAACCGCTTGAGCTCGTCCACATGCCCGAACCGGTCTTCAAAGATGCGCTCGCTGATGACGCTCGTCCCTTCCGACAGCAGCAAAAAGGCCGTCAGCTGCGGCTGCAAGTCGGTGGGGAATCCAGGATACGGCAGCGTCTTCACCTGCAAAGGCTTCGGGCGGCCAACCAGGCGCGCCGTGATTGCGTCCCCGCAATCGGCCAACTCCACCCCGGCCTCCTCGAGCTTCGCAAGCAACGCTTCCAGGTGGGTCGGGATGACGTTTTCCACGGTGATACTGCCGCCCCCGGCGAGCCCGGCCAAAAGGTACGTCCCGGCCTCGATGCGGTCAGGGATGATGGAGTACTCCACCGGGCGCAGCGGGTGCCCGCCCTCAATCTTGATGGTATCGGTCCCGGCACCGACGACCCGGCCACCCATGGCATTGAGGAAGTTGGCCAAGTCCACCACTTCCGGCTCCTTGGCCGCGTTGTAAATAACGGTCACGCCCCGGGCGGCGGTGGCCGCCATCATCACGTTCTCCGTCGCCCCGACGCTGGGGAAGTCGAGATAAATCTCCGTGCCAAGCAGGCTCCTGGCCTGGGCGCAAATGTACCCATGCTCGATCTGCACCTCGGCGCCCAGTTCGCGCAAGCCTTTAAGATGCAGGTCCAAAGGCCGCGAGCCGATCGCGCAGCCGCCCGGCAGCGGCACCCGAGCGTGGCCGAGGCGCGCCACCAACGGCCCCAAGAGCAGCACGGACGCCCGCAGGCGCTTGGCCAGGGGGTATGGCACCTCATGGGACAGTGACCCCACGGTCTCCACCCGCACCTCTCCTGGCGCGGGCGTGACGACGGATGCTCCGAGTTCCCGTAGGATCTCCTGCTGGACCGCCACGTCGGCGATATCGGGAACGTTTTGCAGTACCGACTCGCCGTCGGCCAGCAAAGTCGCCGGCAAGAGCGCCACAGCAGAGTTTTTGGCGCCGGAAATGCGGACGCGGCCGTCCCGTACCTGGCGACCGCGAATCACCAGGCGGCGGGTGACCGACACAATCTGATTGCCCTTGGGGGTGTATGCGATGCCCATAGCAGGGGTTTCTTCGCCGCTGATTGCCAGGATCCTCCCTGATTGCCAGTTCTTGCAGGAAACCTTCGCCTGCCAGCCTGCATTTTCCTAGAAACCGCAGCGCCCGCCGGCAAAACCCTCAACTATCGCCTGCTATCGGCGTATTGCGCGCTCAAGAAGGCGAAGATGCCGTCGGCAATCGCCTCCGCTACCCGCCACTGGTATTCGGGATCCTGCAGCCGCCGCTCCTCCTCGGGATTGGACATAAAACCGACCTCGACCAGGGCAGCCGGCACTTTCGCATCCCGGAGGATGCGCAAATCGGCAGGCCGTGCCCGGCGCCGGTTGGGGCCCAGCTTCTCAACTAGCGACTGCTGGATTGCTTCCGCCAAGCGCCGGCCGTTTTCCTCCCCGTCCAGATAAAAGGTTTGGGCCCCGGACCAGACCGGGCTCGGAAAGCTGTTGGCGTGCAGGCTGACGAACAAATGCGCGCCGCTGTCGTTGACCAACCCAGCACGGCGGCGCAAGTCTTCCCGCTGCCGGTGTGCGGTGGGCTCGCCCTGAACAAGGTCATAGTCCCCAGTCCGGGTCATCACGGTGTACACCGCGCCGCGGCGCAACAGTTGCTCCAGCTTGAGGGCAATCGCAAGGGTGATGTCCTTTTCTCGGGCGCCCGACACGCCGATGGCGCCGGGATCCGGCCCCCCATGCCCCGCGTCGATGGCCACGATCCGCCCCGAAATCGCGTCAGACAATGGTGCGGCAGCGGGCCGGACCCGCGCCATCCACGCCGAGGTCCCCATCAAGACCCCCACTAGCACCGCCAGCAAGACGAGGAGCACGTGGCGTCCCCGGACCACGACGAACAGCGGCCCCTGCAACAGCCGACCCCCACCCCTCGGCGCCGTTCCAGGATAAGCCTATTCCGTGCCGGGCTTGGCTATACTCCCACCTTGTGCTCCTGCAGCGGCGTCGGTTGCTGGCACCCGCACCGCCTGGATGACCCGATAGCCGCTGCCTTTGGCGATTTCCCGTACGTTTCCAAAGACCGCTTCCATGTGGCGGGCCAAGGTGCGCGCGCCTTGGCTCGTGCGGGCTACCATCACCAACCGGCCTCCCGGCTCCAGGTGCGCGTAGGCCTGCTCCACCCAGGCATAGACGACCCGCTTGCCGGCACGAATGGGCGGGTTGGACGCGATGAGGCTGAACGCTATCCCGACCACGGGGGTGAAGCCGTCGCCCTGCCGCACCTCGACGTTGGCGACGCGGTTCGCGGCGGCGTTGCGCTTAGCCAGTTCCACCGCTCGCTCGTTGATGTCCACCATCCATACCCGCGCCTCGGGCGACAAGGAGGCGATGACGATGCCCACCGGGCCGTAGCCGCAGCCCAGGTCCAGCGCGTTGCCCGTCACCGGCAACGGCAGGTGCTCGATGAGCAGCCGCGTGCCGGGGTCCAGCCGCCGCCGGGAAAAGACGGCCGCGTCCGTGACGAACATAAAGGGCCGTCCAAACAGATTCTCGCGGATTTCGAGCGGCCGGTGTTCGGCGCGAGGCCGCTCGGTGAAGTAGTGCTCCGGCATATCAGCCCACCCGCCGCGCCGCCGCGGCCAGCTCCTCGTGCAGCGCCTGCACCATGTCCGTGAGCACCGCCAGTCGCTGCCCGTCCACGGTGGCTTCCGACCGTCCCGAGAGCCCGTCAACAGCTCCCGCCGCGGCTACCGCCGCCACCAGCTCCGCTTCCTCCGCCGGCGCGTGCAACAGGTCGAGACCGGTCAAATGCGACAGGACCGCCACGAGGCCGTACGCCCCCCAGTTGGACGTGCCCGCGGCTATCAGGCGCGCTGTCGGCACAACGCAGCCGATCCGCTCGCCGAGGGCCACATGCCGCCTCACGGCGGAAAGCACCTTGCCCATGCCGATCTCGTTGCCGCCGTCGCCGATGCCGATGGTCTCAAGGCCGGGCGGCGCTTCCAGAAACAAGGCGTCAAGAGGCTCCACGTACTGGTCCAGCTGCAGCCCGCCGGCACTGTAGTAGTGCCCGTCCGCGGCCCGGCCCGGCCGCTCCACGCTGATCAGGTGCGTCACGCCCGGATGCCCGCGCCAGCCATCCTGTGTGCGGGGCTCCGCCGTTACGACCGGGACGTCTCGCCTCCAAGGCGCAAGGACGGGGTGCCCCAGGACGGGCCGGCACAAGGCGTCGGTGACAAGGACTACCGGCTTTCCCAGGCGCGCGAGGGCGCGGGCCAGGATGATCGCCCCCGGAGGGCCGTCCGTCTCCGCGGCACCCGCGGCCGGGATGAAAAACCCAGTCACAATGGCGACGCTTTCGGCGGCCAGCAGCGCCTGCGCCGCCCCCAACAAGTCCCCCGGCACCACCAGATGCCGGCTGCCACGGCCGTTGACGTCGGAGCTGATCAACGTTTCGACCGACCGCGCCAACCCCACGGCGTTGCCGTCGAATTCCATGGCCCTCCCCCCTTTCAATCCGTGCGGCGCACCCCGCGGCTTGTGATTGAGCAAGTCAGTACGCCGTCTTCGGTGATCACCATGTCCACGCCTTGATCGTGCGGGTCCGCGGGCAGCTCGTCCACCACCTGCACGCCAAACGCCCAGCCGACCCGGATGACCCGCTGGGGCAGGCGCGCGAGAAAGCGGTCGTAGTATCCGCCGCCTTGGCCGATACGGCGGCCGGCCCTGTCAAAGCCGAGGCCCGGGACGACGACCACATCTAACAACTTGGGCGTGAGCGCCGGCCAGTGGGCGGGCGGCTCGAGGATTGCCTGGAAAGGCCCCGGCACCAGCGCCCCCCAGTCGCGTACGGCCACAGCCTCCATTTCCCCCGAGCGGCCACGCACAAGGCGCGGCAAGCACACCGTTTTGCCTGCTTCCCAAAGGCGCTGGGCCAAAGGCGCCGTGGGCGCCTCGGCGCCTGTAGCCGCGTACAACATCACGCTGCCTGCGGATGCGAGCTCCGGCACCAAGAAGAAATGGCCGGCCATACGCTCACCGAAAGCTGCCCGTGTGGCCGGATCCAGTTCCCGCCGGCGCTCCCGCAACACGCGGCGCCACTCCCGCTTGTCCACTCCCGCATCACCAGCTTACGTCGTCGCCGGCGTTTCGGGTGCTTCCTAGCCGGACGGCGTCCGGCTGCGGCCAAGCTCAGGTGCGGAATCAGGCGCCGGACCCCTCAGGCGTAGAAAGACGAGAATACCGGTCAAAATCAACAGCCCCCCGGCCACCTGGACAGGCTGGGGCACCTCGCCCAACAAGGCGAGCGCCAAAACCGTAGCGCCCACCGGCTCGCCAAGGATGCTGACGGCCACCACTGACGCGGGCACATGCTGGAGGGCCCAATTGAACACCGTATGCCCCATGAGCGTCGGGCCGACAGCCAACCCGAGGAAAATAAGCCACTCCCGCCAGTTGTAGCCCGTGAGGGGCTCGCCCATGGCCAAGGCGGCAATCAGCAGCGTCACCCAAGAGGCGCCGTATAACCAAAACACATAGACCAAAAGCCGCACGCGGCGCCGCACCCTCTGGCCGATCAAGAGGTACGCGGACACGAGCCAGGCCGCCACCACCGCCAAAAAGTCGCCTAACAACCGCCCGCCCGCTTGTCGCAGCGCGTCGGCGCCGATCAAGTACACCCCGGCCAGGGCGATGGCGATGCCTATCAGCGACGCGGGCGACGTCCGCTCGCGCCAGAGGAGGTACGCAAACAGCATCACCCAGATCGGTTGGGTCGTGACCAGCACCGTCGAGCTGGCCACGCTGGTGAGGCGCAGCGAAGCAAACCAGACCGCATAGTGAAGCGCCAAAAACACTCCAGCAGCAATGGCCGCCCCTACGTCCCGGCCCCCCGGCGCGAGCAGCTCCCGCCGGGCGCGGCCGAGAATGAAGGGCAAGAGGATGAGCCACGTCAGGAGTATCCGGTAAAATGCCAGCGGAATGGGGGGTGCCTCCGAGAGCTTGACCAGCACCGCGGACGACGACACCGCCGCCACCCCGAGCGCGATCAGCGCGTAAGTGTGCCGTGACTGGGGCGCCCTGCCCAACCGTCCTCCCCTCCCCGCCTCGCTCCCCCTTCTCCTCCGGGCCCGCGGTCCCGCCCGGTCTCATGCCGGGCGCACGATGGACACGGCCGCCCGGTCGGGATGAAAGTGTTCCCGCAGTCGCCGGTTGGCCTCGTCCACCGTCACCGCCTGCAGCTCCGACAAGTAGCCGAACAGCGACCCGCCGAGGAAGTGGTAGTACAAAAAGCCGTTGGCGATAAACTCCAACGAGTTGAACATCTGCACGAACTCTCCCACCGCCTGCCGCTGCACCCGGCGCAGGTCCCCCTCGTCGAGGCCCTCTTCCCGCAGCCGTTCCAACCCCTCAAGCAGGCGCGCGTGCAGAGCGTCCGGATCCTGCGTTTCACCACCGATGACCGTGTGGCCAAAGTTGGTGCCCAGCTGGTAGCGGGCGCTGAACCCGTCGTCGATCAGATCGGCGTCGTACAGTTCCTGATAAAGGCGGGAGCTCCGGCCCAACGACGCCGACAGCACCAGAGACGTTTCCACTTCGGCGCGCAGCCGCTCCGCCTCGCTCATCGCCCAGACGGGGTCCTTAAACCCCACCGCGTACAATGGACGGGCAGCGGCCAGCCTCGCCTCGACGCGGGACTGCGCCACCGTTTCCGGCTCATCCGGATACGTGCGCTCCACCGCCGGGCGGGGCGAATAGCCGCGCCCGGCCACATCGGCCTCCACCTGGGCAAGCACCGTATCGGGGTCCACGTCACCCACCACAAACACCGCCATGTTGCTGGGGTGGTAAAAGGTGTCGTAGCAAACGTACAGCGTTTCCGCGTCGATGCGGCGGATGGAGTCAACGGTGCCGGCGATGTCGATGCGCACCGGGTGCACGTGGTACAGCGCCTGCAGCAAGTTCAGGGCCAGCCGGTGGCGGGGCTGGTCCTCGTACATCCGGATCTCCTGTTCGATGATGCCGATCTCTTTGCGGACGCCTTCGGGCGTAAAGTGGGGCGCCTGTACGAAATCCAGCAACCGGTCAAAAGCCTGCTCAAAGTTGTCCGTCGTGGAAAACAAGTAGCTGGTCATGGTGTGGCTCGTGTAGGCGTTGACCGACGCCCCCAGCGCCGCAAACCCGTCAAAAACGTGCCCTTCCTCATCCTCAAACAACTGGTGCTCGAGGAAGTGCGCGATGCCGTCGGGTACTTCCGTCACGGCATCGGATCCGGGACGGCGAAACCGGTTGTCGATGGACCCATAGCGGGTGGAAAACACCGCGTAGCGCTTGTGAAACCCGGGCCGAGGCATGACGAACACCTCCAGCCCCACGTCCAGCTTGGTGTAAAGCACCCGCTCCTGAAGCAGGTCACTGTGCAGGGTGCGCCAGCCCATCAGTGTCCCTCCTTTCCGGACGCCGCCTGGGGCGCGCGCAAGAAAAACACGGTGTCCGGGCGGATGCGCGCCGCCACCCGGACGACGTCGTCGCGGGTGACCCGCCGAAGTGCCGCGAGAACTTCTTGCACCGGCCGCACTCGCCCGTTGACAATGCCCACGAGGCGGCCGCCGATGATCCGGCCCGGGCTGTCCTGGGCCGACAAAACGCCGTTGATCAGGCCTTTCCTGGTGTTTTCCAGCTCCTGGTCCGTAAAGCGACCGCTGCCCATGGCCTCCACCTGCTCCCGGATGATGGCCAGCGCCTGCTCGTACTTTTCCACCGGGATGCCGGCCACCACCCAGAGCACCCCTTTACTGGCTTCAAGCTGCGAGGAGGCGAAATAAGCGAGGCTAGCCCTTTCCCGCACGTTGACAAACAGCTTGGAGTGGGGAAACCCGCCCAAGAGCCCATTGTACATCAGCAGGGCGGCGTAATCGTCGTCCGGATACCGGGTGCCCGTCCGGTAGCCCAGGGCGAGCACGCCCTGCTGCACCGGCTGCTCCTCAAAGATGAGGCGCTCGGTGCGGGCTGCCGGGTCCGGGACCGCCACCGCCGGGGGCATTTCCACCTCGCCCCGGGGCAAGGCCAAATGCTCCCTCACCCATCCAGCCACCTGTCCGGGGTCGACGGGTCCCACCACAAACACGTCGACGGGGCTAGTGGCCAGCACGTGGCGATAGTGCGCCCAAAGCTCCGCTGGGGCAACGTGCCGCAGTTGCTCGACGTCCCCGTACTTGTGCAGCCCAAAGGGCTCGCCGCTGCACATCTCCTGGCGCAGCCGGTTGAGGGCATACTGCGGCTTATTGTTGATCAAGCTCTCGATGCGCCTGCGCAGGGCCTCGGCTTCCTGGGCGACGTAGTCCCGCCGGAAAACCCCGTCCTCTATCGCCGGGTCCAAGGTGACTTGTCCCAAAAACGCTAGGGCTGCTTCGGTCAGTGGCAGTTCCTCAGGGAGAAACCGCTCGTTGACCACGTCCAGGAAGAGCTCTATGTTCTGCGTCTCGCCAATCTTGTTGACGTCAACGGCAAACTCCGCCCCGTAGAGGTTCTCAAGGTGCCGGGCGATGTCCCGGGCCGTGGGCAGCTCCCGGGTTCCCCGCCTCAACACGAAGGGGATGACCGCCGTCTGGGTGTGGGAGTCCGCCCGCAGGCTGCGCCTAAGCACCAGCCGAATGCTGGTCGTCTTAAACTTGTCCGTGGGCGCCACGTGCAGCGTGAAGCCCCGATCGATGGCGATAGATTCGAACTCGATCTGCATGCGAGCCCACTACCTCCCGGCGGCGCCAGGCCGCTGCCTTGCAGTCCCCCTGCGGCATGCCGCCCTCGTTGCGCCTTGTCGTTGCGCTCCGGCCGCGTTCACGTTCCCCTTCGTTGGCCAATCAGGACCCTCGGATCCGCCCCGCCTGCCGGCGTCACCTCCCGGACGCGGGCTAAGAGCTCACAACACGATGGCTACCTCGTCCCGATCCATCCTGTCCATACACTCCTGCAGCTTGCTACGGAGGATCGGATCCTCGCTGGCCGCGAAGCGCACCTGGCGCAAGAGATCGATACCGCGGCGGAAGGCGTAGACGATATCGCCCTCGTCCTGGTGAGCTCCCTGCAAGAGGCGGGAAAACGCCTCGCCCCGGCTCCAGCGGTAGGCCAAGGCGGCCATATGGTCTTGGAACCGCACACTCGTTACACCCACGAGACGGCGCTCCACGTCCTCGATGGCTCGCACGTGGGCCTGCACAGCCGCCACGTCAAACCCGTTATGGGGATGGCGGCCTTCGGAGCGGCGCGGCTCGTAGTCGATGGAAACGGCCAGAGCGTTAAGCTGATCGGGATCCAGCTGGTGGAAGTAGCCGGCGAAAACCAGTTCCGTCACCAACAGCTCTTGGATATTGATGCGGGCCGCGAACTCGCCCCGCGCCGTGAGGGTGTCCCCACGGATAAAATCCAATTCTTCCAGCACCCGGCGCTTCGCCTCAAACTCGTCGATGAAACGCTCGCCGGGCGGAACTTCCGCCAGCTGCCTCTCCAAGGCTCGCACCCGTTTGGCCGCCTGCCGCCGCTGCTTGCCGTCGCCTGCACGTTCCAGTTGCTCAAGGCGGGCCCGGGCCTTATCTAAGGCTTCCGCCAGTCGCTCCCGTTCCCGCTCCGCCTGGTAAGTGGCGAAGTTTTTGCGCAGAATGTTGCGGATCTCGTCGTTGGAGTACGACCGCACCAGATTGAGCACCGAGTTGTAGCTTAAGGCAAAGCGGCTGCGGAGGGGCTCCACGTCCTGCTCCTGCATGCTCGGGTATTCATCGGGCACAAAGCGGTTGAAATCGACCAGCGTGAACACGTAGCCCCGCTCATCGATTCCCCGGCGCCCGGCGCGGCCGGCCATCTGGAAATACTCCCGGTTGGTCAAGGGGCGAAACGACTCCCCATCCCATTTGGTGACGCTGTCAAAACAGACGCTGCGGCACGGAAAGTTGAGGCCGACGGCGAACGTTTCGGTGCAGTACAGCACCCGGATCAGGCGCTGCTCAAATAAGTCCTCCACGATGTCCTTGACGATGGCCAGCAGACCGGCGTGGTGATACCCGATCCCCTTGAGCAACAGCCTTGTCAAGGAGCCCAGCCGCGGGATGGTGCCCCCGCTCCATCGCTCCAGGTGCTTGTCGATAACCTCTTTGACCTGCTGCTTTTCCTTTCGGGTCAGGAAGTCGAAGTGTTGACCGAGCTCCGCACCGTTGAGCTCACACTGCCGGCGGCTGAAAGTGAAGAACAAGCACGGCAGGTACCGGCGGCGAATTTCCTCCACCAGGTCCACATGGGTAGTTCTGGGGAAATCCAGCCGCAGCCGCCCGTTGTTGCGCATCTTGAGTCTCTCCGCATAGCGGCGGTAGCGCTGCTCTAAGCGCCGAAACGTGGTGATGCCGGCGGTGACCTCGTACATGTAATGCGTCAGCGGCACCGCACGGTCGGGATGGTAGACGACTTTCACCGGGTGCCCGTGTACCTGGGTTAACCAGGCAGCCAGCTCGTCCACGTTGGGGATGGTCGCCGACAACCCGAGAAACCGCATGTGGGGCGGCATAAAGATGAGGCTTTCCTCCCACACGCTGCCCCGCGCGGGGTCGTCGATGTAGTGGATCTCGTCGAAGATACAGTAGGCGACTTCGGCCACCCGCGCCGGATCCTGGTGGAGTAGATTGCGGAAGATCTCCGTCGTCATAATGAGGATGGGCGCGTCGGGGTTAATGACTACGTCGCCCGTCAAGATGCCTACCTTGTCGGGCCCGAGCAACCGCTTGAACTCCTTGTACTTCTGGTTGCTCAGGGCCTTGACCGGCGCGGTGTAGACGACGCGCCGGCCTTGGGCGGCCATCGACTCGATGAGGTAATCCGCCACCAGCGTCTTGCCGGTGCCGGTGGGCGCAGAGACCAGCACGCTGTAGTTACCTTGAATCCAGCCGATGGCCTCCTGCTGGAACGGATCCAGCTGCATGCCTCGATATTCGGTTATCTGCGCGGCCTTGACGCCGCGGCGAACCTCGTCCTTGATCGCACAGTCACCTCATGCCACGCCGCGGCGCCGCTGCGTTCCATCCTCGGCAGCCCCACAGCTACCGGCAGCGCCCGCCCAGCGCAGCTTCATCCTAGCACAGCGCCGCGCGGCTGTCCACGGACTAGCCCGGGCCTCGCCCGGCGCCTGGGGCGGCCCGGTACCCGCCTTGGCGGACCGGTGGGCCGTGCCAACGTGCCTGCCTCCTCCGTGGTATAATCATGTGTAATTCAGCGAAAGGCGGGCGGCACCTGGTGTCCCTGGAGACGGAAATCAAGACGTTTGCCCGCGAGGTCGGGTTCGACGTGGCGGCCATCGGCCGGGCGGACCCCTACCTGCGGGCCCGGCGGGTGCTCGAATCGCGCCGGACCAAGGGCCACTACCCCGCCTTCACCGAGCCCGACATCGCCCTGCGCTGCGACCCAAAGCGGCTGCTGCCGTCGGCTCGATCCGTCATCGCTCTCGGCGTCTCATACCGCACCGCCCACCGCCCCCGCGCCACGCGGGCCGGCCGCGATCCCAAAGGACAGCTTTCCCGCTATGCGTGGGGACAAGACTACCATCCCATCGTAAGGTCGCGAATGCAGTCCGTCATTGAGTTCCTCGAGCGGCGGGTACCGGATCTTGAGGCCCAGGCCTTTGTCGACACCGGCCCACCTGTGGACCGCGAAGTGGCGGCGGAGGCGGGCCTAGGCTGGTACGGAAAGAACGCTTGCCTTTACGTGCCGGGTTACGGCTCGTGGGTGTTTTTGGGCGAAATCTTCACCAACGTGGAGCTCAGGCCCGATCCGCCCGTAAGCCTCGACTGCGGCGACTGTAACCGCTGCATCCGGGCGTGTCCCACAGGTGCCATCATTGAACCCTTTCACGTGGACCCCAACCGGTGCGTATCCCATCTCACCCAGATGGGCGGCTCGATCCCCAAGGAGCTGCGACCGGCCATGGGGCTCAAAGTCTTTGGCTGCGACGTCTGCCAGGAGGTATGCCCTTGGAACAGGGACGCCATCGTGGCGGATCGCCCGGAGTTCCAGCCATTGCCAGAGGTCGGCACTGCCCCCTCGCTCATTGGGATGTTGACCATGAGCAAGGGCGAGTTCCAACGGCGGTTTGGCCCGACCGCGGCTGCTTGGCGCGGTAAGAAAACCCTGCAGCGCAACGCGGCCATCGCCTTGGGCAACAGCCGCAACCCGGCCGCGGTGCCGGCTCTGGCGAAGGCAGTCTGCACAGACCCCAAGCCCGTGGTCCGGGGCAGCGCCGCGTGGGCCTTGGGGCGGATCGGGGGCAATGAAGCCTATGCTGCCCTGCTGCAGGCACGCGAGCGGGAAACGGATCCTGGCGTGCTCCAAGAGATCGAAGACGCCCTGCAGCAGATTCGTCACGCTACAAACACGCCTGCACCGCCGCCGCCACCTGAGGCACCGTCTCCTCTCCCACGTGCCGGTGGGTGACAAAGCGTACCTGTCGCGGGCCAAAGGGGACGGCAAGCACTCCCTTCGTCGCTAACCGCTGGACAAATTCCCCTGCCTCCCATCCCTCGGGCAGGGAAAAAATTACGATATTGGTCTCAACCTGCTCCGGGTTGACATCGATGCCGTCGATGGCGGCCAGAGCGCGGGCAATGGCCTTGGCGACCCGGTGATCTTCCGCAAGCCGGTCGACCATCGTTTCCAGGGCGACGAGCCCCGCGGCAGCCAGCACGCCGGCCTGGCGCATACCGCCGCCCAGCATTTGGCGAATGCGGCGTGCCTTGCGGATAAAGTCACGCCGGCCGACCAGTACCGAGCCCACAGGGGCAGACAATCCCTTGGAGAGGGAGAACATTACCGAGTCAACCGGCTCGGCCAACACCCTCGCGTCCACCCCTAGCGCCACCGCGGCGTTGAAAATGCGGGCCCCGTCCAAGTGCACCGGCATGCCTACACGCCTGGCGACGGCCGCCACCTCCTGGAGCCGCGCAGGCGTCATGACGCTGCCGCCGCCCCGGTTGTGGGTGTTTTCCAGGCACAAAAGGCCCGGCGGAGGAAAGTGCAGGCCAGATGGGCGTGCGAGCTGCTCGATGTCCTCGACAGCCGGGATCCCCCGTTCGCCGCGGAAAAGGCGCGGCAAGAGACCGGCGATGCGGCTGACCCCTCCCGCCTCATAATAGTAAATGTGGGACTCCGCCTCGAGCCATACTTCCTGCCCGGGCACAGTGTGGGAGAGCAGGGCGATCAGGTTGCCCATGGTGCCGCTGGGCACAAACAGCCCCGCTTCTTTGCCCAGGCGGGCCGCCGCCGCCTCTTCCAGGCGTGCCACCGTCGGGTCATGCCCGAGCACGTCGTCACCCACCTGAGCCTTGGCCATGGCCTCCCG
>LZRQ01000085.1 GCA_002159155.1 Firmicutes bacterium ZCTH02-B6 | reverse complement strand
GTGGTGCCCCATGAGGTCCCGGATTGTGGAGGGGTCCGTTCCGTCCTGGGCCAGTAGCGTGCCGAACGTGTGTCTGAGGCCGTGGATGTTGATATAGGGGAGACCAAGGCGCTCCAACAACGGCACCCATACGCGATTGCGCCAGTTCGACTTGGAAATCGGGGTCCCCGCCTCGCTCGGGAACACGAGGTCCAGCGGGTTCCATTCCCGGCCCATTGCGAGCTTGCGTTCGTACATCGCTGCCACGTGAGACCGGAGCACCCGGGCAAGCTCATCATCCATGGGGATCTCGCGTACCTGATGGCTCTTCGTGGGACCAAGGACCGGGTGCTTGCCCGGACGTTTGAGACCCTCATCTACGGTGATTGTGCGGGTAGCGAAATCGAGGTCTGACACTCGTAACGCGAGGGCCTCGCCGAGCCGCATGCCGGTGTAGGCGAGCGTCATCATCAGCGCCCGGTCTGGATGGTCCTTGATGCCAGCCAAGAAACGCTGCAATTGCAGGGCGTTCCAACGGCGCTTCTGAGGCTTGGTCAGTTTGGGTAACCGGGCATTATCAGCCGGGTTGTGAGAGATGATCCGCAACGGGTCCACCGCGTACGCGAGGGTGCCGTGAATGATGGCATGGATCTGGCGGATGGACCGGGCGGAGAGGCCTCCTGGCTTCCCGTCCATCCGCGCCCCGTCGCGTTGCAGGGACGCGTAGAAGGTCTGGATGTGGATTGGCGCCAGCTTGCCCACGGGTATCTGGCCCAGTGCAGGGATAATGCGCCGTTCGATCAGACGCCGGTACTCCTGCACCGTCAGGTATCCGGTTTGTAGCTCCGCATAGTCGCGTAGCCAGCGTCGCAGCAGGTCGGCGAACGACATGTTCCCGCCGGTGGCCAGTTTCCCCACATCCATCTGGTGAAGCAGAGCCGTCAATCGTGCTTCGGCGGCATCGCGATCGCCATAGAACGTTTCTCGATAGCGGTTCGGTTTGCCGTCAGGGCGTCGTCCGAGAAAAATGGTAATGCGGTAGACGCCGTCCCCACGCTTTTCGATGTGGCCACGTGGCCTGCGGGCCATGACATCAGCCTCCTTGCTGTCAGGATTAGAGACTAAGCAAGGCCCGTTTCTTCGCTTGGAACTCCTCTTCGGTGAGAATGCCCTGGTCGCGCAGGCGAGCCAGCTTTTCGATCTCATCGGCAACCGAGACCGGGGCACCAGAGGCAGGAGACGATGACACCGCTGGCCTCCGAAGCTGCGCGCGCAAGTCGTCAATCAGTTGCTTGGCCTTCTCAAAATCAGCCTGCTGAGCTGCAGCGAAGACTACGGTATTCTCGTCCTGCGTCGCCTGAAAGAGTCCACCCGTTCCTTCGTTGCCTCCCAGGATACCAAACTGCAAGTAGCCATTAGTGAACGTGCCGGGTTTCTTAAACTGGATGGACGTTATCGACTCCAGGAGGATTTCCTTGTCGCCCTTCATGCCGTGCAGGATGAGATTTATCATGCCCTTGCGCTTGATTACCACCCGGTCCGAATAAACCTCAAGAATGCCCGTTACACCTTTGGCTACGTGCAACGGTTCGGCCATAGACGTAACACCTCCACTGCCTTGTTGAGGGCGATGTCAGGTCGTAAAGAAGCACCACCAGCATAACGACCGGACGTGTTACGACGCGATGCTTGTTTGCCACCCCTCCTCGGAGGCTTGTCCCCAGAGGGCATCTACCAGAATAGGCGCAAAGAGATCCCGTAGTCCCTTGACACGCAACCCTTGTTCTCTTCGCAAATCTTGGCGCAAGAAAACAAGCTTCCTGCGGATCATCCACGCGGTGGTGTTGAAGTGATCCGCCAGCTCGTCATAGTTGCGCAGGCCATCACGGATGGCCTCGGCCAGCGCCGGCGTCGGCACGAGGTAATCGGCGCCCCAGCGCAGGGCCAGTTCGTCGGCTCGACTCAGACCTATGGCAGTGTGGTAGGAGAAGTGGATCACGAAAATGCTGCCCTGGCCGACGGTAAAGTGGTGGCCCACTTCCTCCGCCATTACGGTGCGTTCGAGTCTAGGTTGTGACTGCAGGCTCACATCCAGGATGATGCCTGCCCGCTGGCCATCCCGGATGTACATCCCCATCAGGCCCCGCTCGGGAGCAAGGGGCTGATACGATACCGAAACCCCTTCGGCGGCGCAGATCGCGAGCAGTCCCTCCATGGTGCCTCCTCTGCTGTATCCGTTAGTCCCATCCCCATTCCTTCTTAGCAGCGATAATGGCGCGTTCGACGATCAGCTGCGTCTCGGGCGGCAACGGTTCGCCTGGCTCCACCCCCTTCTCGGGGTCATGGTGTGCGACAGCTATGCCCGGCAGTGGTGCCGGGTCATCGATGCGGCCGAGAAGGTAATGCATGGTGGTGGAAAGCAAGTACGAGAGTCGCTGAACCACGTGGAGGTCAAGGTCAGAATCCGCCACTCTGTACAGTTCTTCGGCGGGGCGACCCGTGGCCTCCGCGAGTGCAGCACGGTCTACACCCCTGATGTTCGCCAGGTACAATGCGCGCGCAATGATTGCACTCGCTGGTGTCGGCTCCGGAGACGTATCGGGCAAATACCCCAGCCGGCGGTAGAAGTCTTCTACAGGGTGGCGCAAGGCGCCGGCGAGTTTGATGAGGACATCCGGGTGCGGCCGCTTACGCTCCCCGTTCTCGATCCGGGATATCTCGGCGCTACTCACACCCGCGCGGGCGGCCAGCTGGTTGACGCCGAAGCCTCGAGACTCCCGCAGTTGTCGCAGGTACTGCCCGAACTCTGTCGGCATTTCGATCACCTGTAACCACATGGTAACACCGCTGGTTACTCGTAGGGAATACCTTGATAGGCGATCTCGCACAAAAGTATTGACATACGGCAACGCTTAGTGTTAGGATGTTACCGAACAGCAACAGGGAGGCCGTACAATGGCACGGCTTAGCGTCGACGTCGATAAGCTAAAGCAATACATGCAGGACCACGACATCTCTCCGGCCCAGCTTGCCGCAAGAATGGGAGTGTCGCGAGCAGCTGTGAGCCGCGTGCTCAATCGCGTGCGCGGGGCCGGTTCAGGGTTCATTGGCAGCCTCTTGACGGCGTTCCCTGATGCGTGGGACCGGGGCATTGTCTTTGTGTCCGGCCGTTCCCGAAAGGTAACGAAGGATGAGCGCGATCAGTCGCGCTCATCCCAGGCGACCAGAACGGCATAGGCCGCATCACCGTTCCCGACCAGCTGCAGAAAGCGGACGTTTCGAGCATTCGATGGTCATCGGCGGTGAGGATGCGGACACGAGTCACGGGGTGTCACCTCCCGTTGCGAGCGTCGATTCCAGCGTATAGGCTCGCAACCGGGATTACCAGAAGGTCCAGTCCACAGAAAGGGGGTGATCCAGGTGGCGATTTCCACGGCGCTCCGAGAAGCACGGGAGAGGCTAGGGCTCACCCAGGAGGCTATCGGTGCGATGGGCTGCGTGACCAACAAGCTCATCAGCGAGGTCGAGCGGGGGAACCGGCGCCTGGCTAAGGACGTTGGCCGGCGGATCGCCCAGCAGCTCGACGACGCCCGGTTCCATCTGGCGTGGGCCGCGGAGGCTGCCGGCGGGGTGTTCGTCGCCGGCCCGCTCGATGGGGTCGACACGCACCCGGCGGCGGTTGTCCTGCGCGGCCAGGAGGAGATCGAGGAGCTCCTCGAGGCTAAGCTCGCGCTCCGCCGTCAGCTGGGTCGGGCCCATGGCAAGTTGACCGACGAGGACCGCCGGGCTGTCCAGCAGGTGGTGCAGGAGGCGATTGACGTCATCACGTGGGGCCAGGTGTTTGTGGCGGCCGTCTGCGAGCACTTCGGCCTGTCCCTGGCCGAGCAATACGAGCTGCACCGCCGCAAGTTGCAGGAGCGCGGGTACCAAACAAAAGCGGGTGCTCCGGCAAGCACCCGCTCTGGCGCCCGTTAGGACGCTCACGTCTCACCACTAGCGTACCGCAACGGGCATGACGGGTCAAGGAGTGAGGCATATGCAGGTCCAGGCACAAGAGCGGCTGCGTTTGAGCGATCTCCCGGACGTGCTCACGCCGGAGGAGGTCGCCAGCGTTCTGCAGTGCGCACGGACGACCGTCTATGACCTCTGCCGGACGGGGCGTATTCCGTCGGTGAAGGTCGGGCGGCTGGTTCGAATCCCGCGGGAACGATTCGTGCGCTGGCTGAACGGAGAGCGCGAGACAGCCTAGGGAGGTGTGCTCGGTGCTGCACGTTCAGACGGTCAAGAGCAGCAACTGCACCCGCTGCGGCCGGCCGCTACGCGACCCAGTATCGGTCCAGCGAGGCATGGGGCCGGTGTGCGCAGGGCGGGCGAAGGCCGACGTGGCCGAGCGCCAGCAGGAGACCGGCGTCATCGTGACGGTGGACGGCCGGCCGCTGGAACACGTCGTGCGGCACAGCCCAACGGGGCTCGAGTGGGGCTATGGGGGCAGCGGCCCGTCCGATTTGGCGCTTTCCATCCTTACCGATTACCTGGGAGACCAGACGCTCGCAGACAAGGTGTATCAGCGGTTCAAGTCGGACGTCGTATCGCAGTGGCCTTATGAAGGCTGGCGGATGACCGGTGCCGAGATTGCGGAATGGCTCCGGGATCAGGGTATCGAGGCACCGGCCCGGCAGGTCGTGTACGAGGGGAGGCGGGCGGCGTGAGGCTGCTCCGCCTCTCCCTCCGCAATTTCAAGGGCATCCGCCAGTTCACTCTGCAGCTGGGCGGGGCCGACGCCACCGTCTACGGCGACAATGGGGTCGGCAAAAGCACGCTCATGGACGCCTGGATGTGGCTCCTCTTTGGTAAGGACAGCCACAACAGGGCGGATTTCGAAATCAAGACGCTCGACTCCACCGGGAAGCCGATCCACAACCTGGAGCACGAGGTGGAGGCGGAGCTTGAGCTCACCGGCGGCCGGCGACTCACCCTCAGAAAGGTATACAAGGAAGTCTGGACCAAGCGGCGGGGCGCCGCCCGGGCGGAGTTTACTGGCCACACCACCGAGCACTACATTGACGGCGTGCCGGTGCGAAAGGCGGAGTTCGAAGCCTGCATCGGCCAGATCGCCGACGAACAACTGTTTCGATTGCTCACCGACCCCCTGCACTTCAACATGAACCTCCACTGGCAGGACCGGCGCCGCATCCTGCTGGAGGCGTGCGGCGACGTGACCGACGCGGAGGTCATCGCCTCGGACCCGGCCCTCACCGAGCTACCGGGCATCCTGGAAGGGCGGTCCATCGACCAACACCGCAAAGTGGTGCTCGCGAGGAGGACCGAGCTCAACCGGGAGCTGGATCGCATACCCGTCCGCATCGACGAGGTCCGGCGCAACCTGCCGGAGCTGCCTGCCAACGACCGGGCAACCGTCGAGGCCCGGTTGGCGGAGCTCCGGTCCCGCCGGCAAGAGCTATCTGAGGAGCTGGTGCGGGTCGAGTCCGGCGGCCAGACGGCGGAGCTCCAGCGCCAGCTGGCGGAAGTGCAGGCCGAGCTGCGGACGGCCACACTGCGGGCTCAGGAGGCGGCCGAGGCCGCGGTAGCGGTGGACAAGCGGCAACTGAGGGAGCTAGAGGACAAGCTCGATTCCGTGCTGCGCAGGCTGAGTCGGCTGGACGCGGACCAGCGGCAGGCGGAGGCTGACGCCGCTGCGCTCGAGCAACGGATCGTCTCACTCCGCCAGGAGTGGCACCAAGTAAACGCGCGGCAATACGACGGGCCACCGCCGGCAGAGGTGGCCGACGCGTGCGCCGCCTGCGGACAAGCTCTGCCGGCAGACCAGGTTGAGACGGCCCGGGCCAGGGCGCAGGCCGACTACGAGGCCCGGCTGGCCCGGTTCAATGAGACGAAAGCCGCCGAGCTGGAGCGGATCCAGCAGGAGGGCAAGGCCCTCCGTGCCCAGCTGGATGAGACCCGGACCGGCATCGAGCGCCGCACCGCCGAGATCCAGCAGGCCCGGGCGGAGGCGGCCACCCTCCAGCAGCAGGTCGAGGAGCTGCGCCAGCGCATCGCACATGTGCAGCCGGCCCTGGACACGCCGGAGATGCGCCGACTCCGCGAGCGCGAGCGGGACCTGACGACTCAGATCACCCTCCTGCGCCAGAGCGTCGCGGACAGGCTGGCCGAGCTCCGAGGCGACATCCGGTCCCTCGACGACCAAATCCGGGCCGTCGAGGGTTCGCTGGCCCGATTCGACCAGCACGAGCAGGGGCTAGCCCGGATCGCCGAGCTCGAGGCCGAGGAGCGCCGGCTGGCAGCCGAGTTCGAGGAGCTGGAGCGGCAGCTGCACCTGCTTGACGAGTTCGTCCGCGCGAAGGTGCGGCTCCTTACTGACCGCATCAACAGCCGATTCCGAATTGCCCGGTTTAAGCTGTTCGAGGAGCAGGTCAACGGCGGCATTGCCGAGACGTGCGAGTGCATGGTCAACGGCGTGCCCTACAACTCCCTCAATCATGGGGCGCGCATCCAGGCCGGTCTGGACATCATCCAGACCCTCGGCGACCATTACGGATTCCGTCCCCCCATCTTCGTGGACAACGCGGAGAGCGTTACTGACATCCCGCAGACGACGGCTCAGCAGATCCGGCTGGTCGTGTCGGCCGGGGACCGGACGCTGCGGGTTGTAACGCATGAGACTGCCATCAAGGAGGCCGTGTGACATGGCGCAGGCGATTCAGGAGCGCAAAGCAACAAACGGTGCTGGGGCTACCACGGCCCTGGCCGTGTTGAAGCGGGACACCGTCGACGTGGTCGCGGGCCGCATCAACGAGCTCATGCGGAGCGGTGAGCTCCATCTGCCCGCCGACTACAGCGTGCACAATGCGCTCAAGAGTGCTTGGCTGGTGTTGCAGGAGACCGTGGACAAGGACAAGCGCCCGGTGTTGTCCGTCTGCAGTCGGGAGTCCATCGCTAATGCCCTCTTGGACATGGCGATCCAGGGGCTCAACCCGGCCAAGCGCCAGTGCTACTTCATCGCCTACGGGTCTCAGTTGGTGTGCCAGCGGTCCTATTTCGGCGACATGGCCCTGGTCAAGCGCATCCTCCCACGGGCAGAGATCTGGTTCAACGTCGTCTACGAGGGCGACGAGTTCGAGTACCAATTCGAGCGCGGGCGCCGGGTGATCACCAAACACAACCAGCGCATCGAGAACGTGAAGCCCGACAAGATCGTCGCCGCCTACTGCGTCATCGAGCCCGGCGACGGCCGGCCAGCTCACACCGAGATCATGACGTGGGCCCAAATTCAACAGAGCTGGCGGCAGAGCAAGCAGTTCAAGCCCGAGGGCGGCACGACCCCGCATCATACCTTCCCGGACCAGATGGCGCTCCGCACGGTGATTCGCCGGGCGTGCAAGGCGGTCATCAACTCCAGCAGCGACGACTACTTGCTCCTCCATCACATGCATCGCTCCGACGAGGTGGCGGCGGAGGCCGAGGCCGCTCAGTACGCCAACGGCCAGGTGATCGATGTCGAGCCGGAGGTCGTTGACGACGCAGGGGCGGCCGACGAGCCAGCACCGGCCGGGCCGGCGCTCGAGCCCGAGCCGCAGCGGGAGACGGCCGGCGCTCAATCCTCACTCTTGGACGGGCCTGGATTCTGAATAACCCGTGGGGGGTCTCGAGATGGGACAAGAGCTGTCGCGTGACTTGGAGCTTGTTCGGGACGGCGCGATGACGATTGCCGAGGCGTGCCGGTTCGCTGGAGTGGGTCGCTCCTACATATACGAGGCGATGGCAAGAGGCGAGCTACCCTTTCTCAAGATCGGCGCGGCCCGGCGCATCCCGCGGCGGGCGTTGGAGGAATGGCTGGCGCGCCACATCGTTCGCGGAAGCAAGTAGGGGGAAGCATGAGTGGCTATACAGGTGCGCGTGCTGGCCAGCAGTTCATCCGGAAACGCATACCTGGTTTCGGACGGTAGGACGCCGCTGCTCATCGAATGCGGCCTGCCGTTCAGGGATCTGCGGCAGCGTCTCGGCTTCGGCGTGACGTCGCTGGCCGGCTGCCTCCTGAGCCACGAGCACGCGGATCACGCCCGGGCGGCCCGGGACGTCCTGCGGGCCGGGGTCGATCTATACGCCACCCAGGGCACCATCGACGCCCTGGAGCTGACGGGGCACCGGCTCCGGCCCATCCGGGCGCATGAACGGTTTCGGGTAGGCACCTGGACCATACACCCGTTCGACACCCGGCACGACGCTCTGGAGCCCGTCGGATTCGTGCTGGCGAGCGGGCACGCCCGGGCGCTCTACCTAACGGACACGGCCTATTGCCCGTACCGGTTCGCCGGGCTCACGCACGTGCTGATCGAGGCCAACTGGTCCCGGGAGCTGCTGGACCGCAACGTCCGGGAGGGCGTCATTGACGAGACGCTGGCCGCCCGTATCCGGCGCAATCACATGTCGCTGGAGCGGCTGCTTGACATGCTCAGGGCCAACGATCTGAGCCGGGTGGAGGCCATCTGGTTGCTCCACCTGAGCGACCAGAACAGCGACGAGGAGATGTTCGCACGTAGGGTGCGGGAGGTCACGGGCCGCCCCGTCTACGTGGCGGCAAGGGAGGTGCGGGGATGTGCTGGCTGATCGTCGTTGGAGTACTCGTTGTGTTGGCCAGCTGGCTAGCGGGTGTCGTCGCAGGCCTGGCCGCAATTGGCGGCGAGTGGTGGCCGGGGCCATGATGACCGTCCTCGGCGCCATGGCGTCCGTCATCGTCGGCCTCTGGCTCGCGGTGGCGCTGTGGCACGTGAGCCAGTGGCTGCGGCCGACGCCCCTCCTCGCACCCCTGCCTGAGTGCGGCACCCATTGGATCGTGCGGGCCGGCGATACCCTGTGGCACGTGGCCCGCACCTGCTACCCCCACGTCGACCGGCGCATGGCAGTCGACGCCATCCAGACGGCCAACCATGGCGCCCACGCCGGCCGGCTGCGCCAGGGCCAGCGGCTGGTGTTGCCGGGGGAGACGGAGGTGAGCGTAGATGGCTGAGGTTGTCCGCACCGTCGATACGCCACGCGGTGCGCTGCTGGTGACGGTGGAGCGCGTGTCTGATCGGTGGGCGACTGGCCAATTGACGCCGGATGATCTGCTCAAAGCCGCTAGGGCGCTGTTCAGGGAAGCGGCGATTATATCGCGGCAACTACGGCGGCCAGAGCCCGAGGCAGGCATCGCTGTTCGGCGAGCCCGGGGCCGCGCCGACCGTGCCCATGCGGCCCGATAGCTCTTCGTGAAGGAGCGAGACCACAGCACGGTTGCACGGAGGCGGTTTCGATGGCGTGGATTGAGAGTCATCAGGAGTTACGAGATCACCCCAAGACAAAACGGTTTGCCCGCAGGCTGGGCGTCTCCGTGCCAACCGCTATCGGGCACCTGCATTGTCTCTGGTGGTGGGCGCTGGACTACGCCCCGGACGGCGACATCAGTGACTACGACGCTGAGGACATCGCCGACGCTGCCATGTGGGATGGCGACCCCGAGCAGTTCCTGCAGGCGCTCATAGAGTGCGGCCCAGGCGGCGGTCCCGGGTTCGTCGAGCGCGACGAGCACGGTATGCGGCTGCACGACTGGGACGACTACGGCAACGAACACAAGGTGAGGCAGGAGGCTGCGGAGCGGAAGCGCAGGTCACGGGAACGGCGCCGCCTGCAAGAGCAGATGTCACGTGACGGTCACGTGACAGTCACAGGACATGGGCGTGACGGTCACGGCGATGTCACGCTAGACAGGACAGGACCAGACCAGACAGGACAAGACACCCCCCCTAACCCCCCCAAGGGGGGCGAGGCGGCGGGGGAGGAACTTTGGCCGGACGAGGCAGACCCGGTCGTTGCTGTCGCAGCGCACTACCGAGAGCGCATCGGATTGCTCTCACCGGCCTTGTTCGGTCAGTTCGAACAGTGGCTCAAAGACGGCATGGCACCCGAGTTACTCATGGCGGCCATCGACGAGACGGCGGCGGCCAGGGACGATGACCGCATTACGCGAAGCGTCGACGGCTGGCTCAAGACCATCGTGCGGGATTGGCATAACCGTGGGATTCGCACCTTGGACGACCTGCGGCGGAAACGGCAGTCCCACGCGATGGCAAACGGGCCGCCGATACAAGGCGCACCAAACGCCGACGCCTATACGACGGTGGACGCCGAGGCGGTCAAACGCTGGAAGCAGATGTTCGCGGACGAGTACGACGAGCTCGAGGTGTCACGGTGATGGCCGAGGTCGTCCTGCTCATCAACGCAGCCCCGCCAGAGTCCCTGAACAAGCAGGAGCGCATGCACTGGGGCGAGCGTCGGCGGGTTCGCCAGCGGTGGAAGGATGAAGCGGCGGTTGCGTGGCTGAACGCGGGCCGGCCACGGTTTCACCGGCCGGAGGTCCAGTTCCGGCTCTACTACCGGGACGCTCGGCGGCGCGACCCGGACAATGCGCTCGCAAGCTGCAAGCCGATCCTGGACGGGCTTAAGGGACGGGCGTTCGAGGATGACCACAGCGGCGTTGTGACGCTGTTGCCGCCGGTCATCGGTGTGGACCGCGAGTGGCCGAGGGTGGAGATTCTCATCAGGGAGCAGGGGGAAGGTGTCGCATGAGGCCACGGAGGGTGCCAGAGCCGTGCCGGCATTGCGCCTGGTATCGCGGCGCTGGGGAGTGCAGTGTGTTCGTTGAGTTAATGCCTCGCGGTTGGGTTACGCCGGACGGACGCTGCGAGGCGTTCGCTGATCAGTTGCGCCTAAGGCGTTATGCGGGTCACCAGGTGCGGGTGACGGCGTGATGCTGGCGGCGTTGGCTAAGGAGGCGGTGGTGTACATGGAGCAGGAGCGGTACACCGTTGCACAGGTGGAAGCACTACTCGTTAAACATCTGCACCGCAGGGAGGAGCTGGATCTACGGGGTCCGCGGAGCCTCCGACTACTGGCGCGGCCGCCCGTGCAGGTTACACCGCGCTATTCGGTGCACGATTCGGTGCTGGAGAAGGCGGACTTGTTTCGAGCACTGTCCCGCATCCCTAGCCACTACCGCCGCCTCCTTATCCTCTGGTATGGGAGTGACTGGAGCACGGACCGAATCGTGGCGTGGTTTCAGAAGCAGTTCCCGCGGCTTCATCGTCGCACTGTTTTCCGGTGGCGTGAGCAAGCCGTTCTCGTGCTCACGCGTCACATGAATAGAAATCATTGACGCGCGCCACTAGAGCAGGTAGAATGTGATTGAATGGAGTTCGTGTCGAAAGACCCTCGCCCTCGGCGAGGGTTTAGTGTTTGGAGGTTGAGGGGCTGCTGACCGCCATCAGCAGCCCCTCGCCGTTAGCCGCGCGGCGGGAATGGATCGTTCCCGTAGCTGTCCCGCTCGCGGATGCGGCCATCACGGCCGTGGATGAACAACTCGCCGTGCTCCTCTCGAGCACGCTGGCGGGCGTAGCTGATCGCCTCCCGCTGCGTGTCGAACACGGCAGATGCGCGTTCCGCGCCGGTGCGGATGGCCTTCCAGCGACCGTCTCGGCTCGGGACGACATGGAAATTGCGCGACTTGGACATTGGCTCACCCCCTCTCTCTGTTTTGGCGCAATTATAATCCGAACGCGGTTGCTGCTAGAGGCGGCGATCTGGGCGGAAATCTGCGACTTTCGGAAATCAATGCCGAATCGAGAGCTCGGAAACCTTCGCACGTGCTCGCACGAGCTGCTTCGCGCCCATTCTCTGAAATACGTGGTGACGGCACATGGGACGGCGCCGGGGTTTAGCACCATGCGCATACCCGGGTTGCCCGGTGCTGACTCGTGAAACGTACTGCCCGGCTCACAAGCGAGAGCCCTGGCCTGGGCGTCGCGGGTTTGATGGGTACAAGGGCGACTGGCTGAAAATCCGGGCACAAGTGCTCAAAGAAGAGCCTTTCTGTCGGATTTGCGGGAAGCCGTCAACGACGGTGGACCATATCAAACCCAAGTCCCAAGGCGGGACTGACGACCGTAGCAACCTGCAGGCACTCTGCAACAGCTGCCGGCGGCGCAAGGACGCTGCCGATTCGGCTGCCGGGCGCCGTCTCGCTCGCCAAACCCCCAGGGGGTAAGGGGGTCAAAAACTTCCAGGCGAGGCCACCGGAGGCGCACCGGCAGGAGGATTTTTCCGTGTACGGGTCTGGGGGTTTTCGCCATGGCCGGGAGAGGTCCGGCGCCGAAACCCGCCCATCTTCGCCAGCGGCGAAACAAGAAAGCTGGGGCCACCACGCTGACACCGCCGCCAGAAGGTGAGCGCCGGCGGCCGCCCACTTTGCCCAACCCGGACGGCCGCAAGTGGCACCGCCTAACCCGAGCCTGGTGGCGCCGGGTATGGGCATCGCCCATGGCCAGCGAGTACCTGGAGACCGACGTCGATGGCTTGGGCCGACTGGCGGTCCTGGTCGACGACTTCCACAAGGCGGAGAGCGCCAAGGAGCGCAAGGAGTTGCTGCAGGAGATCCGGCTGCAGGAGGCCCGCTTTGGTCTGTCACCGGTTGACCGCAGTCGGCTCCAGTGGGAGATCGCGAAGGGCGACGAGGCGAGCCGTCGGCGTCAGCCGCCGCGGCCAGTGGAGGAGCCGCAGGAACCGGCCCGTGATCCGCGGGCCGTCCTTCGGGTGGTGAAGTGATGGCCGTCCTGATGGTCCCCGACGACGGAGAGCAGCTCTGGCCTACGCTGGGGCCGCAGGTCTGCGACTTCATTGAGCGCTACCTGGTCCATGGGCCAGGTGACCTTCGGGGCCAGCCCGTCAGGCTGGACGACGAGAAGCGGGCGCTCATCTACCGGATGTACGAGGTCTACCCACGGAACCACCCGCTGGCCGGCCGGCGCCGTTTCCGCCGGGTGACGCTTTGTTTGCCCAAGGGCGTGGGCAAAACCGAGCTGGCGGCATGGATCGCAGCCTGCGAGCTGCACCCCGAGGCTCCGGTGCGAACCGTGGGATGGACGCGGGACGGCGAGCCCATCGGCGGGCCTGTTACCGACCCGTATATCCCGCTGGTCGCCTACACCGAAGAGCAAAGCGACGAATTGGCCTATGGCGCCCTGCTGGCCATCCTGCAGGAGTCGCCGCTGCGGGATGACTTCGACCTGGGGCTGGAGCGCATCATGCGCCGGCGCGGCGACGGGAAGGCGGTATCCCTGGCCGGCGCTCCGAGCGCCCGAGACGGCGCCCGCACCACTTTCCAAGTCGCCGACGAAACCCACTGGTGGACGCTGCCGCGGCTTAAACAAGCCTACGTCACCATGATGGCGAACCTGCCGAAGCGGCGGCAGGCGGACCCGTGGATGCTTGAAATCACGACGGCGCCGGAGCCAGGCGCTGGGTCGGTTGCTGAAGATTCGCTGGAGTACGCCCGGGCGGTTGCCGAGGGGCGGATCAAGGAATCGCGGCTGTTCTTCTACTGGCGGTATGCCAGCGAAGACAACCCGCTCGAAACGGAAGAGGACGTGCACCGGGCCGTCATCGAGGCGTCCGGCGCTGCCGCGTCCTGGCGGGACATCGACGGCATTGTGGATCTTTGGCGCGACCCGACGATGGATCGGCGCTATTTCCGCCGGGTGTGGCTGAACCAGCTGGTCAAGGGCGGGAAGCAGGCGTTTGACATCGAGAAGTGGCGCCAGCTGGCCGTGGCCGAATCGCCGGTGAAGGACGCTGACCTGATCGTCATCGGCTTTGACGGCGCCATGTTCCACGACAGCACGGCCATCGTGGCCACGCACGTCGAAACCGGCTACCAATGGCTTGCCGGCCTGTGGGAGCGTCCGATTGACGCCAACGGCCAGGAGAAGGAAGACTGGCAGGTGCCCGTCGACGAGGTCGACGCCGTCATCACGGACCTGTTCGAGCGTTACGACGTCTGGCGCATGTACGCCGACCCGCCTTACTGGCAGTCGTGGGTGTCCGCCTGGCAAGGCCGCTACGGCGAAGACAGGGTCATCGAGTGGTGGACCAACAGGCGGAAGCCCATGGCC
>LZRQ01000084.1 GCA_002159155.1 Firmicutes bacterium ZCTH02-B6 | reverse complement strand
GTATCGCCCGTCGGACCCGTCGGACCGGTATCGCCCGTCGGACCCGTCGGGCCAGTAGGCCCGGTTGGACCAGTATCGCCCGTAGGCCCAGTCGGACCGGTGTCACCCGTCGGACCCGTCGGGCCGGTAGGACCGGTCGGACCAGTGTCTCCGGTAGGTCCAGTCGGACCGGTGTCACCTGTCGGACCCGTTGGCCCTGTCGGGCCGACGTCCGGACCCGGATACTCGATGTTGACCGTCGCCGAGCCGGGGGTTACCGTTATGTCCAACGTGCTCGACGTAAACGTCAGGTTGTCGCCTGCGTTCATCGGCGCCGAACCTGTCGTGCCTAGCACCTCGAACAAGAACGTCCCCGTAATGACGCCCCCAGGCGGACCCTCCGGGCCGGTCGGACCCGTCGGACCAGTAGGACCAGGCGGCCCAGGAGGACCTTCGGGACCGGTGGGACCCGTTGGACCAGTTGGACCGACGGAGATCGGCAGCTGCATGACGCTGTTCAATTTGCCGGCCAGTACGAACTCGGTCCGTGTGACGTCGTTGAGGGTGTTTCGGATGGTGTCATTGATCGCGAGGATCTCGCTGATGCTGGGCGGCGTCGCCGGCGGCGTTACCCCGGGCAGGGTGCCGAGGACGTATTGCAGCTTTTCACCCTCGGCGTTGATGATGTGGCTCAGCCCGAGTTCCGACAAAGCGATGGATGCCAAAATTAAGTTGATGGAGTTTTCCCGTGTGAGCGAGATCTCGGGCGTGATGTTGGGAAAGTTGGCTTGGCTCACGCTTCTCACCTCACCGTTTTAGAGTTCAGTGGACACGGTATTCGTGAGAAGCGAACCCCGCCACGGGCAAGCCAACGAATTTGGAACGGCTTCCTATGACTTTAAAGCGATTTCGGCGTGCCGCTTTCGACACACTTGCGGCCACGCCTCCACCATATGGCGACACGGGCCCCGCCCTTGGAAAGTTGCCTTCCACCGACGCAGGGCCCCGCTCCCGGTACCTATTCACGCTTTGATGGCGGCTGTCGTGTACGAGATCGAACTACGCCTTGACTCCAGCACCAGGGCCGCGGCTCCCAGAATGGCGGCCTGTTCTTTCAACTGAGACAGGACGATCTTGGGCGGATAGGGCACTAGCGTTTCAACGATACGGCGCACCGGGTCTAAGAGCAGTTCCCGCGGCGCTCGGGACACCCCGCCTGCGAGCACCAAGACCTCTGGATCCATAAGGCAACACAAGTTGGCGAGAGCCACCCCGAGGGTCTCCGCGGTTTCCCGCCACACGTCCAACGCCAGCGAATCCCCGAGCATGGCCCCCTCGGCCACCAGCCGCGCCGTAATGTTGCGCATGTCCCCGCCGGCCAGGTCCAACACCGCCGAACTGCCACCGCGGGCCTTGAGCCGGGCGACGTAGCGGCGAGCGATTCCGGGACCAGCAGCAAAGCTTTCCAACGGTCCATATCCGCTGGAGCGAGCGATCGGCCCCAACGCCCCGATGAGCCAGTACCCGATCTCACCGGCTGACCCCCGGGCGCCCTGGTACACGTCCCCGTTCACAAGGAGCGCGACGCCGATGCCGGTACCGATGGTGACCGCTACGGCATGCTTAGCGCCCTGCAGGGCTCCTTTCCACGCCTCGCCTCGCAGGAAGGCGTTGACGTCGTTGTCCATGTATACCGGCCGGCCGAGCTCAGCCTGGAGATACGCGCCCAGTGCGACGATCTCGTCGTCGTTGCTCCCTTGCACGCTGCCGGCACCGTCGTTGCCCATTCCGCCGGTTTTCATCTCTGTGCTCTTTCGCTGGTTGCTGTAAGCCCCGTCGGCCCACCGTTGGTCACGGTGCGAATCGTGGCCGTTAGGAGAGAGATGACCGGTTCCGGGGAGTTGGCCGTTGCCGCGATCGGCGATCGCCGTATGACTGCCAACTAGTGCTCGCCGCTCGTCCGCGACGTCATCGACGGTGCGGGACTGGTCCCGGTGTAACCCAGGCGCCAAGCCGATGTTGCCTTCCGCATCAGGAATCCCAGGCACACCGATGCCGATGCCCAGTACCTTGGTCAAATCAACGCCTGTTTGGGCCACGAGTTGCTCCACGAGGCGCTTAACTCGTTCCCCGACGTGCACGGGCGAAGGCTCGGTTGAATGGGTGGGAACGGTCTCGGTGGCGAGGATGTTGCCTTCGAGGTCGAGAATTCCGCCGGCTATCTTGGTCGCGCCGACGTCTAAGCCCACGACGTAGCCCGCTCGTGAATTGTACGCAAACAGCAGCGGCCGCCTGCCGCCGCTGGAAGGGCCAGCGCCAACACAGACGACCAGACCTTCTTGCTCCAGTTCCTCCACGAGCTTCACCACGGCCGGTAGGCTGATTCCCGTGCGTGCGGCCAACTCCACCCGGGAAAGCGGTTCGCCTTGCTGCAAGCACTCCAAAATCCTCGACCGGTTCAGACTCTTGATAAGTTGCCCGTTTCCACGTAGTTGCTCGCTGCCAGAGTCGGCCAAGGGGACAACCTCCCGCCTTGGTCGTTTTGAGGCTTTCTTTGTGCAAATAAGTTATTCGATAATTTCTATGCCAATGACTCCAAATCCTTCCGACTCGGCGAGGGCCTGGTGCAGGTTGTAATTCTGACCTGACGCGGCCCCATGCTGCGGGAAACCTGGACGTCTCGACGGACCTCGCGGCCAGGTCGATGCCCCACTACGACTCACGACTACGACTCACGGCCCGACCCGGCGGGCAATGATGACGATGACCCGGCTGCCCGGCTCCAGCGGCCAGCGGCGGAAGTTGCCGTACATGTGCTCTACGGCGAAACCGGCGCGCTCCAGTGAGGAAGCGAGCTCCTGCGGCGAGCGGTAGAAGTCGAACTATGACGCCCCCCGGACCGGCTTCCTCAACTCGAGCAACCTCCAGCCATGTCTCGACCGGACCACGCTCAAGGTTCGCCGTTAGCCGGCCCACGATGACCTGGTGGCCGTAGCGGTGGTTTCAAGTCTCGCACGGCGACGGGGCCACGCGGGAACGCAGGCTGGCGATGACGGATACGCTGGACTGCGGCCGTGCCTGGTCAACGACCTCAAGCTCGACCAGGAGAACACCGCTGTCCGCGCAACCAACGGCGAATGCCGTGACACCGCTGAGGACGGTTTCCGGTGAGACGAAGTCCACGACCCGGATGATGGAATGAGACGCTTCGTGCCAGGCATAGCTGACCAGCGTGTTGTCGGCGAACACCATGTCGAGGCGGCGGCCCGCATCCAACACGGCAAGTTGGACGTCGCCGGACACACCGGGAACACGCAATGGGTGGCTACGCGGACCGCTTCTCAACTCCTCCACAAATGCGGACACGGCTCCGCGCCTGTCCAGTTCCGCCGAAACATGGTGATAAGCTGCCAGAGCACTGGTATAGAGCCGCGCAGCACCCATGGCCACAACACCTAGCAGCGTGGTGGCGACCAGTATCTCAAGGAGGGTGAAACCCGTCTGCTTCCCGCGGGTAGTCAGTCGATCGCCCACGGTTCCACCTCTCGCCACTCTAGCAACTGCTCGCTGCCCCGCGTCCGGGTGCGGGAGGGCAGATGGAACGAACGCATGCGCTCCGCGTGCTGGTCATATTTATCCCGGAACTCCTTCTCCTGCCGCCACGATGGGATCTCGAGTGTCTTTCCAATCAAAGAGCCGGTTACCGGGCTCGTCCCCTGTACCTTTATGACGCGTGTGGGTGCGTACACACCCCCGTAAAGCGAGGCGCTCCCGGTCAGTGTCACCGCGTACTGGCTATACGCCGGCTCTGTATCGAGCAAGAACACCGCGTCGGGGATGGAAGAGCCTGCACCGGCGGCACCGCTGATTTCTACTCCTTTGCGAACGTAGAACACGATCCAGGGTGTGTTGGACCCACCGCTGCCACGGGTCCAACCGCTGCCCTGGATTTTGACGCTGCCGGCAACATAAAACGTCGCCGAACTGTTGAACGTCAGCGTACCGGAACCCGAAATCGTCAAGTCCCCGTCGACGAAGGCGACCAGGTCGTCGTGGAACACGAGGACGCCACTGCCGCCGATGGACATGTCGCCTCCCACAAAAAATGTGGCGTCGTCGAAGAACTCCAGTCGGCCGGCTCCACCCAAGGACAAGTTCCCTCGTGCCGCAATGGCGGTCGGACCATGAAAGGCCGACTTGTTGCTTTCACCGATGGCAACGTTCTTCGCCACGAAAAACTCGCTATTGTAAAAGTTGCTAACGGACGCCCCGCCCAAGGTCATTTTCCCGTCCACCCGCACGGTGCTTTCGGCAACGGTCAGTGTCGAGGATTCGCCGATGTTCATGTCGCCGGCAACGTGCACGCGAGCGCCGGTAATGGCCGCTGGGCTGCTGATCGTTGGAACCTGGTACGTTCCAGGCCAACGGCAGTTGCCGTTGACATTGCGCGACGACGTGCCATAGGCCGGACACGTGGTCGGATTAACTTGCGGCATGTTCCACTCTGGCATCGGTTTCACCGACACGTCGATGGGTTTGTAGCCATAGGCGGGGTCGTTGGGGTCGTTGATCGGGTTGTTTGTGTCCTCGTTCGGGTCGCCCGTGAGCATCCAGACCCAATGCCTCTCACGTGGTGCAGACGAACGACGGCCGCTTGCGGAACGGGTGTCGCCTCAACCGGCGCCGGCAGCTGGCGAACATACAGCACGTTGTCGTCCAGGCGGTAGTCCAGGCCGGCCGCAGCGCCCAGCAGCGTCAGAGCGTGACGATAGTCCAAACCCTCCAAGTACGCGGTGACCTGGCCTTCCAGGTGCCCTTCGATAACCAAGTTCCAGCCGGCCCGCTCGGCCAGCGCCCACAGCGCCGAGTCGACCGGCTCCGCGCGGAACTGCAGCGGCCGGGCGGCGGCTTCCTCATACTGCGCCACGAACCCCCGGATCTCCGCGAGGTCGTCCCGGCGGCCGCGCACGATCAGCGAGCCGGTAGTGGCGTCCGGCACCACCTCGACGTCCGGGAAGAGCCGGCTGACCAGGTCGGCGGTGGCATGCAAGTCCGCCTGACGGATAGGGATCAGTGCGAGCCCCGTCTCCCCGGGATTGGCCCGCAACCGCTCCCTTGGGGCCACGAGCAGCGTGTTGCCGGCAATCTCGTAACCGTACCCGCTCAGCCGTGCGGCGAGATCGACGGCTTCGCCCGCCGTCACGTCGCGCAGCACCAGCGTGATGAGTCCCTCGACGCCCGGGTCAATCACGACGTTCAGTCCCGAAACGTCGGCCAAGCTTTGGAACACTTGCGGCAGCGGCGCGTCTCGAAACTCCACGTTTACCCGCGTCCCGAGCCCGCCCGCCTGGGCGTGGGCCAGCGGGGAAACGCATGTGGACAACGCCAGCAGAAACGCCGCCACGGCGCAGGTCGCTCGCCAGCCGCGGCCCGACTTGGGTCGCCTCCACATCAGTTCCTCGCCCCTCCGATGGCCACGTGCAAGGTCTGATCCCGCACGGTCCGAAAGTCGACGCCGGCGTCGTCGATGTTGACCACTGCCAGGTTTTGCACGACGTCGCCCGACTTGACGACATAGCTGTTGGCGCCGACGGACACGACGGCCAGCCGCTGCTCGCCCCGTAGGACGATGCCATCGACGCGGACTTGCGGAACGTCAAACTCCGCCAGCAGCGCTTCCGCCTCATGCAAAACCGCCTCAGGGCCTCGCATGACCAGCGCGCTGCCCACCACTTCCACCTGGATGGCCTGGGTTGGCACCATCGCGGCCACGAGGCGTTGCGCCTGCGAAGGGTCAATGTAATAGAGCGTGAGAACCCGAAGCACGATTGGATCGAAGGTTCCTTCAGAATCCAGCGTCCGTGCCAAATCCCCGTCACCGCCCTCATCGCTTACGGCTCCTCCGGACGACGCGGAAACCGAATCTTGGTCAATCGCCGGGACCGGCGACACAGTCGCCATTGCCGAAACCACTGCGCGAGACGGCGGGTCCATGGCCACGATGAGGCTGTTGCCCTCGAAGCGATACTTTACGCCGCTCTGCCGTGCAGCAAGGCGGATCGCTTCGTCCACGTCGATGTCTTGCAGCACGATGGTGATCGTTCCGTACAGCGGCGACTCGAGCAGCAAGTTGTATCCGCCGGCAAGAGCCAGTTCGTGGAACACGGTCAGTACGTCAGCGTCAACAAAATCGAGTTCCACGCGCGGCGGCACGTCGAGCTGTCGGAGAAAGCCCTCCGCGAGGTCCAACTGCTCCCGGGTGCCACGGACCAACACGCCCCCGTGCGCCGCGTCGGGACGGACAACGGCCGGCTGCACGACCAAGGACAAGGAAGCGGCGACGGCCTCCGGCTTCGTGTACCTGAGCGGGAAGAAGGCCGTCTGTACCGGTTCGAACCGCTCGGTAATCCAAAGCTCTGGTCCCACGACGATCGTGCGGTCATTCACCCAATGGAAGCTGTAGCCGTTGGTGCGCGTGACGAGGTCGATGGCTTCAACCGGGTCAAACCCGCGCAGAAACACGGACACCGACCCTTGCACGCGGGAATCAACAACAACGTTGATATTGCCCAATTCACCCAACGCGTGCAGCACGTCGCGAATGTCCGCATCCTTGAAGTGCATCGCGTCGCCGGCCATTGCGGCAGACGCTACGGCTAGCCACAGGCAAAGCATCAGCAAAATGGTTCGCACTTGAAACCCGCGCATGTTTGTCCCCCCCAACTGTGCTCACCCAACTTCTAATCCAACCGTGCTTCCAACTGTGTTGCTCAACCGACTGGGGTTCTCAGCCAAACCCGCTTCTCAATCATCCAAACGCACCTCAATGGTGCGCTGTCCCCGGCGCACGACCACCGAGTCGCCCGTTACGTCGACGACTGTCAGGCCGCCGACTGTCTGGCCCGGTTGGACCAGATGGGTCACGCCGTCCACCCCCAGCAGTGCCAGGCGGCGCCCGCCCTGAAGCAGCAGGCCGTGCACGGCCAGCGCCGGTAGAGGCTCGTCCACAGGAACACGGACTTCAAATACGTTGCGGACGTCTTCGCGAACGATCCGCACGGGTTCCGGTCCCCAAGCCGCGACACCGTCCGGCCGGCTCGCGATGACGTCGATGATCGCGTCCGCATACAGAATCACGGTTCGACCGCGAGCGTCAGCGGGGACCACCTCCAGGCTGTTCCAGCGAAGGCTGGTCACCGTTGCGTTGACGGAGGCGAAAAACCCATGAACCTCTGCGAGACTTCCCTGGAACACAACGCTGATCTCGGTCTCGCCCCGGCGCCCGCTCCACGCAGGGGGTGCGTACGATACGTCCACCAATCGCCCGCCGACGGCGGCGCTAATCGCCTCCAATTGCCCGACGATGACGGGCACCGTCTGTGGATCGGGCACGCGCCGGTAAAGCTCGTGCCGCTGCGCAGCGAGCCCGTCTTCCTCAATGCGCGCCTGTGCAAGGTCGGCCTGGATCGCCCCGGCGCGGGCCAGCTCGGCTTGGTAGCGGTCGACCTCTGCCGAGGCTGAGAGTCGCTCGGAATGAACTCCAAGGTTGTACCAGGTGCCGAGCCCGATGGCCAGCACGTAGTGCAGCACAACCGCGGCGATGGCGAGCTGGCGGCGCGGTTTTGCCACGGTGTCTCCACCGAACCCCCAAGCGCTGCGCGACAGTGTCAGCCGTATCGCTCTCACGGCTGCTCGTTCACCACCGTCATCCAGGCTGAGAACTGGCGCCACGGATTCGTCCAATCCGGAACCGGGTCCATACTCGTCAGCTCCGCCGCCCTAACGCTCGGCTCGCGCTGCAGCGACTGGAGCATCTGCGTCAGTCCCTGCGGGCCGTCCGCGTACCCTTCGACCCAGACGGAATGTCCCGGCACGAGCCGCAGGCGCGTCAACCACCATTCCTTGGGGACCGCGTCCACCACAGCCGAAAGCAGGTCCAAGGTCGCAGCGTGCTCGGCAGCGTGGAGAAACTGCTGCAACTCCGACACGTCGCTGGCCAGTTCCGCATTTTGCCGCCGCACGCTGCCAACCGGGCCTGTTCAGCTCGCACCGCTTCCACCCGGGGCGCGAGCAGGCGTGCCTCCTCTTGCACCTGATGGGTCCAGGCAACGTGCAGCGAGGTCAACACGATGACGACTGCGGTGACGCCCCAGGCGCCGAGAGCAGCAAGGCGCAGGGCGTTGAGACGCCCCCGACCGCGCCCGCGCTCCTGCTCGGGAAGAAGATTGAACCTCATCACAGCTCGGTCAACCCCCTGTAAGCCATCGCCGCCGCAAGGGCAAAAGCGGGCGTCGATCCCTCGGGGAAATCAAGTCCGTCGTCGCCGGACAACGGCGCCGCCAGCACCACCGGGATTCCGACCCGCTGCTCGATCAGCGCGGCAACCCCGGGCACGGTCGCAACAGGTCCGCTCAAGACGACGCTTTGCGCGCACTCGTTGACCGTGAACGCTCTGCGCCGGACGCGGGCAAATTCGAGGGTTTCCAAGATCCAGGCCGTGAGGGCTTCGAGAGCCTCTTCCGCGGCCGTCTTGCCACCGGGCCCCCCGCGTTGCTCCGTCAAGACAGGCGAGTGCGCCAGCCTTCCGTCCGGGAAACTCGGGTTAAAGACGCTGCCGGCACTACCGACCAGCGCGACCGCTCGGCGCCGCGCCGCCGCCGACACCGCGTCCGAATCCTCCAAGAGCGGCGTCAAAGCCAGCTCGACCTGACGAGTGAGCTCATAGAGGCCGTTTTGTACAAGTAGCAAGTTTGTGATATCTGGACCCAAATGGACATAGACAACGCCGCCGCCCCGAGGGATACACAAGGGCAGCGAGAATACGCCCACGTCAACGATTTCCGGGAAAATCCGCGCTTCGTGCAGCGGCGTTATGTAACTGTAAACGACGCGGCGGGGCACCGATACGACCAGCACTTCTTTCGCGGCGCCGCCCTTAGGTGACGCCGGCTGCGCCTCGTGCTCGGATACCACTGCGAAATCCAGCAGCCGCTCGTCGTCTTCCAGCCCACCGAAGAGTTGCCGCAGCTCAAACTGAATGACCGCCTTGATATCACCCTCGGGCATAGGCGGCAACCTCAGCTCCCGAGCATCGATGAGCGTATTGGTCAGCGCCAGGCACACGTTATCTCGCCCAGCCCTCGCGTTGCGCAGCGCCGTTTCTACGGCGTGCCGCACGGGGTCAGCATTCACCACGCCGGCAGATGTCACCGCCCCGCCCGGCAGCGGCTCCAGCGCGATTAGAGTCCCAGGTAGTGGTGTAAATTCCATAGCGTGGCTGCTCTCTTGACGCGAGTGGCCACGGTCGGGTTCCATGCGTTTAGAGCCACCAAAACGCAAAGGAGGAACCCTATCGTGGCCACCGACTTAAGCATCGCACTCCAGGAGCTCCTTGACAAGGCCGGTGCGGATATGGACTTTCTGCGGGAAGCCGTCAGGCTGCTCGCCCAGCACCTCATGGAGCTCGAGGTAAGCCGTCAAATCGGCGCAGAGCGCCATGAGCGGACGCCGGAACGGGTCACGCACCGAAACGGGTATCGACCCAGACTGTGGGATACTCGGGTTGGCACCATCGAGCTGCGCGTCCCCAAGCTGCGGCAGGGCAGCTACTTTCCGAGTCTGCTCGAACCCCGTCGGCGTGCGGAGAAGGCACTGGTTGCGGTGGTCCAAGAGGCCTTCATCCACGGCGTCAGCACCCGTAAAGTGGACGAGCTCGTGCAGAGCCTGGGGATGACGGGGATCAGCAAGAGCGAGGTGTCCAGGCTATGTTCCGAGCTGGACGAGCTGGTGGAGGCTTTTCGCCATCGCCCTCTCACGAGCCGCTACCCGTACCTGTGGCTGGACGCCAAGTACGTCAAGGTGCGCGAAGGCGGCCGCGTCCTGAACATGGCCTTGGTGGTGGCCGTAGGTGTCACGGACGCCGGGGAGCGGGAGGTGCTGGGCCTGGACGTGGGGTTGACGGAGGACGGCCCCTTCTGGACGGAATTTCTGCGGAGCTTGGTGCGGCGGGGCCTAAAGGACGTGCAGCTGGTCATCAGCGACGCTCACGAGGGGCTGAGGGAGGCGATTCGCAAGGTGTTGGGCGGGTCTAGCTGGCAGCGCTGCCGGGTGCACTTCATGCGTAACCTGCTGTCGCAGGTGCCGAAATCGGCACAGCAGATGGTGGCGGCCCTGGTCCGGACGGTCTTCGCCCAGCCCGATAAGACAGCGGCCCACGGGCAGCTGGCCAGCGTCGTGCAGAGCTTGGCGCACCGTTTCCCCAAGGCTGCCCAGATGCTGAAGGACGCGCAGGAAGACATTCTGGCGTACATGGCTTTTCCCCATGAGCACTGGCGGCAGTTGCACTCGACGAACCCGTTGGAGCGGTTGATGCGGGAGATCGGCCGGCGAACGGACGTGGTAGGGATCTTCCCGAACCGGGCCTCGCTGATTCGCTTGGCAGGCGCGGTCCTCATGGAACAGCAAGACGAGTGGACAGCAGCTCCGAGGCGGTACTTCAGCCAGGAATCGATGAAGAAGCTGTATGCGCGGAAGGGATTGAACGACACGCGGGAGTTGCTCGCCGTCCCCGGGGTGTAGATCGCGCTCAACGCGCTGGAACCCAATTTACACCACTTGCCGGGACGCGACCCCCCATGTCCTTCGTGCGGCCGCGTCTCCCGCAGCCGGCACAGCAGCTATACCCGGCTCCTGATGGACTTGCCCGCGGACGGCCGGACGGTGAACATTCAGTTGGTGGTGCGACGGTTTCGGTGCAAGAATCCGTCCTGTCGCCGCCGCGTGTTTGCAGAACGTTTCCCTCGATTGGTCCGTACCCATGCGCGTCGGACCGAACGGCTGGAAAGCCTGCTGACCCGAATCGGTGTCTTCCTGGGCGGTGAGGCAGGTGCCCGGCTGTCGCAGGACCTGCGTGTCCCCGTCAGCCCGGATACGATGCTGCGTCTCCTTTATCGCATGGAACTCGCCCCGGCGGTCGGTCTGCGTGTGGTGGGCATCGACGAGTGGGCGTGGCGCAAAGGTGTGCGATACGGGACCATTGTGTGTGACTTGGAGTCAGGGCGTCCTGTGGAGCTGTTACCGGAAGCACAGGCGGAAACGGTCGCGCGATGGCTGGCCGGGCATCCGGGCATCGAGGTCGTGAGCCGGGACCGCGCCGGAATGTTCGCCGACGCGGCGGCGCTTGGGGCGCCTCAGGCCGTGCAGGTGGCGGACCGCTGGCACTTGCTGCGTAACCTGGGGGATGTGGCGGAGCGAGTGCTTGTCGGCCTTTCCATTCCACCCATCCGCGTCGAGAAGACGGAGCCTTTAGCGAAACTACCCCGTACGACGGAGCTCAAAGACCGTGAGACCCGCAAGGACGCCGAGCGCCGGCAACGGCAGCAGCGGCGGCAAGCCCTCTATGACGAGATCCACGACCTCTATGAAAAGACAAAGTCCATCCGGGCAGTGGCTGACCGTCTGGGAATCGATCGCCGGACGGTGCGCAAGTACCTCAATGCACCCGAATGTCCGCAACCCAAGCCACGAGGCGGACGGTCGAGCATCCTCGACCCCTACCGCGACTACATCCTGGCCCGTTGGGCGGAAGGTTGCCGCAACGCGGCGCAGTTGTACCGTGAGATTGTCGAGCGAGGTTATCCGGGCTCGAGAACCATCGTCAAGGACTTTGTCGCCACGCTGCGGCGTGGTACGCCAGCAGAACTTATCGTCCGCCGCGTGCGCCTGGGACCCAGGCGGCTTCGCCGATGGTTCACCTGCCCGCCGGAGAAGCTTGACGAGAATGAACGCCGTTTCCTCGACATGGTCCTGGAGGCGTCACCGTCTGCGCGAGAGGCATACTCCCTCCTGCAAGAGTTCCGAAGGATTCTTACGGAGCGAAGAGCCGATGCGCTAAGGGCGTGGCTTGACCAGGCCGCCCGGTCCTCGCTAGCTCCCCTAAGAGGCTTTGCCAGGAGCCTGGAGCAGGACATGGACGCGGTGATGAATGCGCTGACGTACCCATGGAGCAACGGGCGGGTCGAGGGCTGCATCAACAAGTTGAAACTGTTGAAACGGCAGATGTACGGACGGGCCGGGATCGAGCTGCTGAGACGACGATTCCTGGCGATGGGACGTTGAGAGATGGGTGGAAGACGCCTCATCCTCATCCCACAACGTCCCGGCAGCATCGAAAGTGAGGGAAAGCGAGTTGGAAAACCACGTTCACGCTTCCGATCTGCACCAAAATTGCGGGAGAGCCCTTTTTTATTGCCTCGTTGGAGCGTTTTCGGACCATCAAAGCGGAGGTGCACCATGATTCTCTTTAGGCCCGAAAATGTACTGTTGGTCCTTTCTGGCCGGAAGACGCAAACCCGCCGCAGGTGGAGACGTCCCCGGGTCAAGGTCGGTTCGGTGCACCAGGCGAAGACGGGATTCAAAAAGGACGAGGTTTTCGCTCGCATCCGGATAACCGGCCTACGTCAGGAGCGATTAGGCGACATTTCTCCCGAAGATGTCTATCGAGAGGGCTACGATACGTGGGATGAGTTTGCCGCCGTCTGGAGGCGGATCCACGGCAGTGCCCCCGATCCCGACGAGATCGTCTGGGTCGTGGATTTCGTCAGGGTTGACTGATCTTGGTTGGATTACTCTCGAGGATGGATGATCACCCTCGCCGGTTTTCCAGCAATCTCTCGATGGCCGCCTTGGCGTCGTAAATGAAGGCGGCAACCCGCTCTGCGCCTGCGGGCAAGTTTTCTTGCCTGCCACGGAGGTACGCCTCCCGGGCCTGGGCGAGCACGGGGCTATGCTCGGCCGGCACCCGTTGGATCAACCACGCCGCTGCCACGTCCTTCGGTGCGATGTCGCCTGTTTCAATGCTGTACCACATGCGCGCCAGGGCGAGGACGACGTTGGCCTCGTCATCGGACCAGTCCTCAGCTTTGTTCCATCGGATGACCGTGTCTGCCATGGCTTTGAGGAAATCTTGCCTCGGTACGGGTTGGAAAAGCTCCTCTGCAGGCGGCCCCAAGAGTGCGACACTGCGGCGCCTCGCCTTCGCAAGCAAGATCGCAAGGTCGGGGTCCTCTACCGGAGGCTCGATCGTACCGGCAAGGAAGTCGTCCCGGAGCCATTCACCATACTGGAGCTCTCGCCTCGGCGGGTACCGCCAGGGCGTCACCTGGTCGTAGGCGAGCACCGTCACTTCGAGCGGGCGCCTGATTTTTCCCGTGCCCATGGGCGCGTTGGGCACCGAGATCCGAAGGAGGTCCTTCACCAGCGCTCTCCGGCGTGATTCGCTGGGCGGCTGGCTTGTGGTGACAAGGAGATCGAGATCGCTCGCGGGTTTGAGGCCGCCATCCACAGCCGAGCCGTAGAGGTGGACCGCCTTGAGGATGGGCCCTAAGTGACGCTCAAACGCCCGGCAGGCTTCGGCGATTTGTCCCTGGATCTCACGCGGCAAAACGTCGAGCATGGAGACGCTCTTCCTCCTCGTCGCCCGTCCCGCGCCGGGCCGGGTGGAGTTGCTCCGGTTGCGGCAACCTCTCCAGCAAGACTTTCAAAGACGCGGCGCCGAGTTCCTTCCTGGCTTCTTCCTTAATATGTGAGTCAATAGTACTGGGGCATTCCCCGATTGCGGTGGATCGTGCGGATACGAATTGAAAGGACGGGTGGCGCGAGCCGTAAAGGCCCCGGGCGGTAGCGCCCGGGGCGCGGGGCTGGAAAAAGAAGGGACGAGAAGCCGGTCTTCCGAACGTGTTGTATCGGCCAAAAACACCACAGGAAGGGGCTTCTCGTCATGAACGAACTTCGCAAGCAACTCGGCTTTTCCCTGCAGGAACTGGAGGCCGGGCTTTTCACGTGGATGGCTCGCCAATTTGCCGATGTGCTGGTGAAGGCCCTGGAGCAAATCGACGGTTGGCTGGCCGAACAGCGGGACCGGCGTCGCTTTCGCATGCGGGACATGCAGCCACGCACGCTGCAGACGCTGTTTGGCGTCGACCTCACGTTTCGCCGCCGAAGATACCTGGATCGGCAGACGGGC
>LZRQ01000083.1 GCA_002159155.1 Firmicutes bacterium ZCTH02-B6 | reverse complement strand
CGCCTCTCCCGTGAGTTGCCGGTCCACCATCCTCCCGCCATGAGGTTCGGCCAAATACGACATAACGCCCGCCCTCCACCGTCCAGTGCTTCACACCCTCCCAGTCTACGGAGGGGGAGGCCGGGACGTGCGAGGGCGGGCGCCCTTTGGGATGACTTGTATTCCCGGCCGCTTGGCGGCGGGCCCGTCACCGGCCGCCGGCGATGGCCGGCACGATCGCCAGTTCGTCGCCGTCTTTGACCGGTGTAGCTTCACCGCTCAGCGAGCGGATATCCTGATCGTTCACGTACACGTTGACGTACCGGCGCAAGGCGCCCTGCTCGTCATACAGCCGCGCCCGGACCCCGGGATAGCGGCTTTCCAGCGCGGCCAGCACCTCTCCCACCGTGCTGCCGTCGACGGCTACTTCGGCCTCGCCGCCGGTCAAGTTGCGCAAGAGCACGGGAACGCGCACCCGCACAGCCATGAGACACGCCTCCTTGCCCCTCGTAACCCCTTTTGGTCGTCGCGTGACAACCTCGCGTCCGCCCGACCTAGTTGCGCACGGGAACCGGGCATAGCGCGGCAACCCTTCGCGCCAATGCCTCGACGGCCTGCCGTGCGGGATCGTTTTCGGCACCTTCTTGGAACACGATGGGCTTGCCTCGGTCGCTGCCCTCACGCAGAGCCACCGTGAGCGGGATCTGACCCAGCAGTTCGACACCCAATTCGTCCGCCAGCGCTTGGCCACCGCCCTCGCCGAAAATGGGCGTCGCCTTGCCGCAGTCCGGGCACAAGAAGTACGACATATTCTCGACGACACCGATGAGCTTTTGGTTGGCCTTGGTCGCCATATGCGCGGCGCGGCTCGCGACCCCAGACGCCACCGTCTGCGGCGTCGTGACGACCAGGATGTTGCTTTTAGGGATCATGCGGGCCACGTCGAGGGCGACGTCACCGGTCCCGGGCGGCAGGTCCAAGAGAAGGTAGTCCAGATCGCCCCACAAGACGTCGGTCAAAAACTGCTGCAGCACCTTGCCCAGCATGGGTCCGCGCCAGATAACGGGCTGGTTGTTGTCGACAAAGTTACCCATGGAGATGACCTTGAGCCCGTACGCCGGCATGGGCATGATCTTGCCCTCGATGGCGGTCGGTTTCCCGTCCAAGCCCAACATGCGCGGCACGCTGAAACCGTAGATGTCCGCGTCCAGCACGCCGACCGCATAGCCCATGCGCCGCAGCGCCGCCGCCAGGTTGACCGTCACCGTGGATTTGCCGACACCCCCTTTGCCGCTGGCAACACCGATCACTTGGGTGGGCGAGTCGGGCGACAGGATAGGCACCTTTTGCAGCTTGTCGCCGCCAAACAACGCCTGCCGCTCCTCGGGCGTCATCTCGGTGAGCTTCACATCCACATCGGTGACATCGGGCATCTCGAGGAGACGCTCCGTGATCATGCGCTGAAACTCATCCCGCAAGGGGCACCCGCGGATCGTCAGGGCGACGGTGACGCTCACCTGGCCGCCGCAGACGCGGATGTCGCGCACCATGTTGAGGTCAACGATGCTCTTATGAATCTCGGGGTCCTGCACATCCCGCAGAGCCTCGAGGATCTGCTCCTTGGTGGGCATGGCGATCCCTCCATGTGGGCTGTTCGACTTCTTTTCAAGTGTACACCATCCCGGTAAACTGCACAAATCAATAGCGCTGCACCAGCTCGGTGCCCGGGTAGTAGTAGGCCAGGATGTCGGCAAAACCGAATCCTGCCCGCGCCATGCCGTCCGCCCCGTACTGGGGCATCCCAACGCCGTGGCCGCTGCCCCGCACGTGAAACACGACCTCTTCGCCTTCCAAGGCTACCTCAAACCAGCTGGATCGCAAACCCAACGCCTCGCGAACACGACGTCCCGTCACGACGCTTCCAGCCACCCACACGGCCTCCGCTCGTCCCGACGGCGTGCGGCTCAACACGGAAACCAGGGGCTCATCGCCAGACGCGCTCGTCAACCCGTCGGTGACGCCCAATCGCGCCAGCACCTCTGCCACAGGGAACCGCGCCACGCTGGTGTGCACCGGTGAATGGTCGCCCCACGGGTCCGGCACGCCCACAAGATACGGCTGGCCGCCGGCGAAATAGCGGTGGGCATCCTCCGTGTGGCCGCCGCTGGTCGAATGGTACAACGCCTCGATGGGCTCGCTCCGGTACGTCAACACGAGGCCGCGGGTGGAATCGACCGCCGACGCCACCCGCGCCCAGCGCCGCGTCCCCTCCCCCGGCCCCCAGGCCTCGATGAAGGCTTCACGGGACATCCACGCCTGGTGCCGCCGGAAATCGGACGTCACGTGGGCTTCCGGATGGTCAGGCACGCGTTCGTTGCGCTCAAGCCGCCGCAACGCGTACGTGCGAGCCGCCACCGCCTGGGCTTTGAGGGCCTCGAGGTGAAAATCGGCCGGCACCTCGGCCGCCACCACGCCACGGATGTATTCTTCGAGGCCCATCTCCACCAAGCGGCCTGAGCCTGCGTCCCACACGGCGATGACAGGCTCGCTCGCCCGCCAGCGCAGCCACAGCCAGACGCCGAAAAGCAACAAGACCACCAGGCTCAAGCGCACGAGCTCCCAGTCGGGCGCCCGCCGCAGGCGCCTGGTGGGCAGGACGCGGCGCATAGATCGACTCCCCCCGCCTAGTCGGCGACCGCAGGCAGGATCCTATGGGAGCAGGAAGGCGGCTATGCCCCGCTGTGGGCTGATTGCTCGGAGACGGTATCCGGGGGTCCAGGGACGGGAAACGGCTGGCCGCGCCAGGCGGGGTTTAGCCGGGCGGGATGACAATGGCCTCGTATCCCAACGCTCGCAGGTCGTCGGCCGTCGCCCGGGCTCGGGCCTCTTGCGAGAAGGCGCCCACCTGCACCCGGTGCGGCGGGGTGCCCGACACAAACACGTCAAACCCCCGGGCGCGCAGCTCTGCGGCCAGGGCATCGGCCCGGCTGCGGTCGTTGAATGCGCCGACCTGCACCCGCCAGAGGCCGCTGGACGTCGTCGACGCCTGGCTGCTTCCAGACGCGGTAGCGGACGCTGCAGGGGCGTTTCCGGATGAAGCTGTGCCGGACGTTGTGGACGTGGACGACACGGAGCCGGGGGTAGCGGTAGAAGGTGCGGCCGTGGGCGACGCGGGCGTTGTCGCAGTGCGCGCCGGCGAGGAGGCGGTGGAGCCGGACGTGCTGGATGCTGCCTGCGGCGCCTGCGTGGACGCCGGCGAGAACGACTCCGCGGGCGAAGGGGTCGGCGGTCGCTCCATCACGGCAACGGACGGCGTGGGCCCCGTCACGGCCTGTATGGCATACTGGCCCATCAGCCACCCGAGGAAAATGGCCACTGCCGAGACGGTGACGAGGGTTGCGGCAAACGAAAGCCGCTCCCGCCAGTCTGCCAGAAAGCCGCGCCGCTTTTTGCGCTTGCGCTCAGCGCCGCGCTCCGCCTGTTCCGCCATTTTGGCCCCTCCTGTATGGGAATTTATTCCCTCGCCCCTCCCTGTTCCCCTGCCAGCAGCCCCTGCAATTCGCCCACCAGGTAGAGCGACCCGGCCACGCAGACAAGACCTTCCGGCCCGGCCCAACTCCGGGCGAGCGCGAGAGCCTCCAGCGGGTCCGCTTCCACCGCCAGCCGCGGCACAAGCCCCCGGGCGCGGCGGGCTAGCTCGGCGGGGTCCGCGGGGGCGCCCCGTCCGACCCGCGGGGCCGTCAGAACCGCCGCCTGCCCGAGCGGCAGCAGGGTGCTAAGCACGGCGTCGATGGGCTTCTCGCCCAGCATGCCGAGGACAAAGACAGGTTGGCGGCCAGGGAACACCGCTTGCAGCCCCTCTGCCAGCACCTGCGCCCCCTCGGCGTTGTGGGCGCCGTCAAATAGCAGGGCGGGCTGCCCCGGCCATAGCTCCATCCTCCCCGGCCAGCGCACGGCCCCGAGACCGCAGCGCAGCGCCTCCTCCGGCACGGCAAGCCCGCGGCCTGCAAGCACCTGTGCCGCCGCGACCGCCACCCCGCCATTGCCGGCCTGGTGAGGGCCGAGCAGCGGCACCCGCAGGTCCTCAAGCCACCGCTCGCCCCAGCGGACGGCAAAGCGCGTTCCATGCTGGTCCACATCGCTTAGGCGACTTTCAAAGTCTCGGCCGGCTAAATACGCGGGCGCACCCAATTCCTCTGCTCGCGCGACGATCACGTCGCGCGCCTCCGGCCGTTGGGCGGCGCATACGACGGGCACCCCAGGCTTGATGATGCCCGCCTTTTCCGCTGCGATTTCCGCCAGCGTCCCGCCCAGCACCTGCGTGTGGTCGAGGCCAATGGGCGTAATGACGCTCACCAGCGGCTCCACCACGTTGGTGGCGTCAAAGCGCCCGCCCAAGCCTACTTCCACCACCGCCACGTCCACCGCCGCCTGGGCAAAATACGCCAGAGCCGCGGCCGTTCCCACCTCGAACTCGGTCGGCTGGCCCAAGGCGGAGTCCGCCGCGGCCTCCTCCGCATGCTCCCGCAGCCGTCCCAACAACGCCGCCAGATCGCCGTCGCTGATGGGGACTCCGTCGACCTTGATGCGCTCGTTGTACCGCACCAGGTGGGGCGAGGTGAACAGACCGGTCCGATAACCCGCCGCCTGCAGGATGCCGGCAATCATGGCGCTGGTCGAGCCCTTGCCGTTGGTGCCGGCCACATGCACCGCCGGGTACGCCCGGTGCGGATTTCCCAGGCGCTCCAAGAGAAATCGGATGCGGGCCAGACCAGGCTTTTCGCCAAACCGGCGCAACGTCTGGAGATAGTCTACCGCCGCGGGCTGGCCGCGCTCAGCAGATGGGCCGTCCGCGGCGGACGGCCCTTTCTTCGTCGACAGATGGCTCACCATGGCTCGTTCGCTCACGAGCGCAGCTCCGCCAAGCGCTGGCGCAGCAGCCGCTCCTTTTCGGCCAGCTCCTGCTGGCGCTGGCGTTCCCGTTGCACCACGTGCTCGGGCGCCTTGGAGACGAAGCCCTCGTTGTTCAAACGGGCGTTGACCGCGGCTAGCTGCTGAGCCGTCTCGGCCAACTCCTTCTCGAGTCGCGCCACTTCCTGTTCGATGTCCACGAGGCCCGCGAGCGGCAAATGCACCTGCACGCCGCCGGCGATAATGGCCACCGCCTGCTCCGGGGCGGGCGCCGCCTCGTCGATAAACGTCACCGCTCCCACCCGGGCGAGAGCTTGGATGTAAGGCACAGCCTCCTCCAGCATCCCGCGCCGGGATCCGGGCGCCTGCAGGATAGCCGTGATCTGCCGACCCGGCTCCACCTGCTTTTCCGCCCGCACGTTGCGGATGCCCCGCACGATCTCGATGAGCGCCTGCATCTCCTCCTCCGCCGCCTCATCGCGGAAACCGGCGGGCGCAGGCCACGAAGCCACCATGACGCTCGGCACCGGCAGCGGCGTACCCGTGACCCGGTGCAGATGCTGCCAAATCTCTTCGCTCAAGAACGGCAAGTACGGGTGCATCAAGCGCAGCGTCGTTTCCAGCACATGCCACAGCACCGCTTGGGCCGTGCACCGGCTCTCCTCACCGGCCCGCCCGTAGAGCCGCGGCTTGATGAGCTCGATGTACCAGTCGCACAGCTCGCTCCAGACGAAGTCGTACAGCGTCCGGGCGCCCTCGCCCAGGTCAAAGCGCTCCAGATGCCGGTTGATCTCGGCCGCGGCCCACTCGAGCCGGCTCAGGATCCAGCGGTCGTGCAGGTTGAGGGGCAGCGACCGCAAGTCCGTCCCGTCGGGAGTGTAGTCCTGGAGGTTCATCATGGCGAAGCGCGCCGCGTTCCAGATCTTGTTGCAGAAGTTGCGGCTGGCTTCGACCTTTTCCGGCTGGTACCGCGTGTCGTTGCCCGGGGCAATGCCCGTCACCAGCGTAAACCGCAGCGCGTCGGCGCCGTACTCCTCGATAACCTCCAACGGGTCGACGCCGTTGCCCAACGATTTGCTCATCTTGCGCCCGAGGGCATCCCGCACCAGCCCGTGGATGAGCACGTGCCGGAACGGCTCCTTGTGCATGAAGTACAGCCCCATGAAGATCATGCGGGCGACCCAGAAATAGATGATGTCGAACCCGGTCACCAGCACCGACGTCGGGTAGAAGCGCTCCAAGTCTTTGGTGTGCTCCGGCCAGCCCAGGGTGGAGAAAGGCCACAAGGCCGAGCTGAACCAGGTATCCAGCACGTCCGGATCCTGCTCCAGATCCTCGCTGCCGCAGTTGGGGCAAAACGCCGGGTCGTCCGCCGCGGCAAATTGGTGGTCGCACCGCTGGCATGTCCACACGGGAATCCGGTGTCCCCACCAGAGCTGGCGCGAGATGCACCAGTCGCGGATGTTCTCCATCCAGTGCAAGTAGTTTTTGGCGAACCGCTCGGGCACAAAGCGCACACGCCCGTCCTTGACGGCTTCGATGGCCGGGGCCGCCAGCGGCTTCATCCGCACAAACCACTGCTTGGAAACGAGCGGCTCCACCACCGTGTCGCAGCGATAGCACTGGCCGACCGCGTGCCGGTGGTCCTCCACCTTGACCAGGAAACCTTTCGCCTCCAAGTCCCGCACCAGGGCCTTGCGGCATTCGTAGCGATCCATGCCCGCATACGGCCCCGCCTCCTTGGTCATGCGGGCGTCGAGCCCAATGACCTGCACCTGCTCTAAGTTGTGGCGCTGCCCCATCTCAAAGTCATTTGGGTCGTGGGCGGGCGTCACCTTGACCGCACCCGTCCCAAAGTCGGGGTCCACCATATCGTCGGCGATAATGGGGATCTCGCGGTTCACCAGCGGCAGCACCACGTAACGGCCGACGAGGTGCTCATAACGCTTATCCTCCGGATGCACGGCCACCGCCGTGTCGCCCAGCATCGTCTCCGGGCGGGTGGTGGCCACAGTGATGTAGCCGTCGCCGCCCAAGAGCGGGTAGCGGATGTGATAAAGCTTGCCGTCGCGCTCTTCGTGCTCCACCTCAATGTCGGACAACGTCGTCGCGCAAGTGGGGCACCAGTTGACGATGTAGTTGCCCTGGTAAATCAGGCCCCGCTCATACAGGTCCACGAACACCTGGCGCACGGCGCGGCTCAAACCTTCGTCCATGGTAAACCGCTCCCGCCGCCAGTCGCAGGACGCACCGAGCCGGCGCAGTTGGCGCGTGATGATGCCGCCGTAGCGCTCCTTCCACTGCCATACCCGCTCTACAAAGGCTTCCCGCCCAAGGCTGCGGCGGTCTGTACCCTCGCGGGCCAGCATCTCCTCGACCACGTGCTGGGTGGCGATGCCGGCATGGTCCGTGCCGGGCACCCACACGGTGAGCCGCCCCTGCATGCGGCGCCAGCGCACCAGCACGTCCTGCAAGGTCACATTGAGCGCATGTCCCATATGCAGCGAACCCGTCACATTGGGCGGCGGGATGACGACCGAGAACACCTCACCCGGATCGTCAGGCTCTACATGAAAGAAGCCCTGTTCCTCCCAGAACTGGTACCACTTGCCCTCCACGTTCCGGGGATCATACACCTTGGGGATGTCCGCCTGCTGAGGCGCCTGGGCTGCTGCTTCCGTCATGGCCAACCCCTCCTGCGAAACCGTGGCACGGGCGGCGTGCGCCGCGCCGCTGAAAAATAAAAGCCTTTCGTCCAGCAAAGGACGAAAGGCTCTGCCTTCCGCGGTACCACCTTTGTTCCCCTGTCCTGCAAAACGCGCACGAACAGCGGGCACTCATGGGGCTGTAACGGGCCTTTCCCGGCCGCGCCTACGGGCCGCCGATGGACCCCGTCAAATGGGCTGGACACGGGCGGCGCTCGGCGCAGCGGCTCCGGGGCGACCTTCGGACGGTGGTACCTAGCGGGTCTTTCAGCCGATGGACCCGCCTCTCTGGGAGGTCCGTTGCCGTCCTACTCCTCCCCATCCTCGCCGTACGCTCTAACTTTCCAGCATGATACAACAGGCCTCGGCCAGTGTCAATAGGCGGCCACGGTGACTGCGGGCTGGCCAGGTTTCGATGGACGCCTGCCGCTGACGGGCTTGGACCGCGGCGTACGAGCTGCTCACACCGCCTCTACAGCCGCCCCCCCGGATGTAGTGCATGGCTTCCAGTTGCTGGACGATGCGGGCCACGCTTTCCGCCGGAGTTTCCTGGTCCGTGAAGACGGTAATCTCGGGGCGCTCCGGCGCCTCATACGGGTCTGAGACGCCGGTAAACGCGGGGATTTCGCCGGCGATCGCCTTCTTGTAGAGGCCTTTCACGTCCCGTGCGGCGCACACTTCCAACGGGCAGTTGACGTACACCTCAACGAAATCGCCGATCTCGTGACGCGCCCGCTCCCGGGCTTCACGGTAAGGGGAAATGGCGGCGGTGATGACGACGACACCGTGCTTGGCCAGCAGTTTGGCCACGTAAGCGATTCTTTCTACGTTCGTGTTCCGGTCCGCACGGCTAAACCCGAGCCCCTTGCTCAGACGTTGCCGCACCTCGTCCCCGTCCAGCACCTCCACCGGGTATCCCCGGCTCTGCAGCTCCTTCGCCAATCCCGCGGCAATGGTCGACTTCCCGGCGCCCGACAGGCCGGTTAGCCAAACGACGAAACCTCGCTGGTCGCCCACGCTGGTTCCTCCTCCTGTACCTTGTACACGCCACGCCCCAGTATATGCGGCGAGGCGCGGGGCGCCCAAGGCCACCTGCGGCCTGTAGGCGGGCCGGTGGGATCAACACGTCCTGCCGCCCGCCGCGTCTCATCAGGCGAGCCGGTGCCGCTACGCCCAGCGCATCCAGTACAAGATCAGGAGAACGACCAGCCCGCTCAGCCAGGCGCTAGCCCCTCGCCAGCGGGCGCGTGGCTGGCCCGACGGCGACCCGGGCTTCGCCACGGGCGACGGAGGCTGGACGGTGGATACGGTATCGAGGGGAGATTGGCGGGGAATCAGCCAAAAGCCGCTGGCGGCCATCGAAGCCGCGGCCAGCCCGGCCCACTGCCCCGACGATAGGCCAAGAAAGCGGGGGCCAGCGGACCAAATATCGATGAATGCCCAACCCAGACCATGAAGGAAAAGATAGACGAGGAACAGCCGTCCCCGCGCCGGCCCATACCGCGCCAGCCGGGACACAGCGAAAAAGAGCCCATAACAAAAGACGATGCCGTACGCCGGAATCGGGTGCACGAGGTTTTCCCCGACCCAGACGGCCCACCATACACCCGTCGGACGGCCCGGCAGCTGCGCACCGACGAGGCCGATGGCCTGGCCCAAGGCCAAGCCCGGCGCGGCGGCGTCCAAGGCTCGCCAGGCGTCAAACCCGTCGCGGCGGGCCAACAAGGCGAGCAGACCCGCTCCTGCCAGCAGCGCTCCGTAAAACGTGAAGCCGCCCTCAGGCAGGTGAAAGACGGCCAACGGGTCCCGAACGTAGCGGGGCAGGTGGAGCAGTACGTAAAGCAGTCTCCCCCCCAGCACCCCCGCGGCCATCAGCAGCGGCGTTGCCTGGTAAAGTCTCGCCGGCGCCACGCCAAAGCGTTCCGCATGCGCCAGGGCGACGGCGGTTCCCACCGCAAACCCGAGCGCCGTCATAAGCCCAAAGGCATAGATAGGCAAAGGCCCAAGCTGGCCGACGACGTCCGCTCCCCCGGCCATACGCTCCCCGCCCCTTCCCAAGGCCCCGCAACCCAGGCAAACCCGAGGCTGCCCCTGCGCGTCGACCAGGCGGTTACGGCGAGCGATCGCGTCCGCTTTGCCGCTGCTCCCCGCAGCGGCAGCTGCGTCACCGCGCCCGCGCCGGTTTCCCCGCCGTCTGCGGCGCAGCCTCTTGGTGCGCTGCGTCCAGCTCCGCCAAAATCACCCCGGCCAGCACCAGCGCGCCCCCGACCCAGCCGCTGGGTGCCAGCCTTTCCCCGAGCAGCATCCACGCAAACAAAGCAGCAAACACGGGTTCAAGCGACAGGATAAGTCCCACCCGCGCCGGTGCCACAAACCGCTGCAGGCTCACCTGGGCAAGCAAAGCCCCGGCGGTCGCCAAAAGCCCCAGGTACAGGAGTGGAGCCGCACTCTCGGCTGCCAGCACGCCCGGCATCCCTCCGTGAAACGCCCAAGCGCTGGTTGTGGCCACGGCGGCCACAGTCCCCATCTGCACCCAGGCCAAGAGCACCGGATCAAACCGGGGCGCGAGCCGATCCACGACCACGATGTGGGCCGCAAACAGAACCGCACACAAAAGCACCAGCAGGTCGCCCATCTCAGGCGTCAACCCTGTGAGCCCTGCGGAAAAGTCCACGCTTAGAACGGCCAAGCCTACGGTGGCCACCGCGACCCCGATCCACGTTTTGGGACCTGACCGCTTGCCCAGGAAGAGCGCGGCCATGATGGCCACAAACACCACGTTGAGCGCGGTGATAAAGCCGGCTTTTGAGGCGCTGGTGAACTGCAACCCCAAAGTCTGCGTGAAGAAACCGCCCCACAGGATGAGGCCGGCCACCACCCCGGCCCGCAGCAGTCCGGGCCGCCACGCCTGGCGCCGGCCCCACGCCCATCCCGACAACACCAGCCACGCCAGGCAAAAGCGCGCAGCCACCAGCGCGTGGGGCGGCACGCGCTCGACCAGGTCTTTGACGACCGGAAACGTGCCGCCCCAAACGATGGCGATCAACAGAAACCCGAACCCAGCCCACCGTTCCCGGCAGGCAGGAGGAGGAGCGTCCGTGTCCGCCACCGCTCAATCCCCGAGCAGCCGCTCGCGCAATAGCTGTTGCACCAGCTTGGGATTGGCCTTGCCGCCCGTCTGTTTCATAACCTGGCCGACCAGGAAGCCGATGGCTTTCATCTCGCCGCTCCGCACCGTCTCCGCGGCGTCTTGGTTGGCGGCGATGACCTGGTCGACGATGGCAGCCAAGGCGGCGGTGTCGCTGATCTGCTCCAGCCCCCGCTCCTTGACGATCGCGCCCGCTTCCTTGCCGGTGTGGAACATTTCCTCAAAGACTTCCTTGCCGACATTGGCGTTGATGACGCCCTGATCGATGAGGTGCAAAAGATCGGCGAGACCCTTGGGCGATAACTGCACCTGTTGGATCGCCTTTCCTTCCGCTTTGAGCAGGCGCAAGAACTCGCCCATGATCCAGTTGCTGACCGGTTTCGCCTGGCCGTACTCCGCCACGCACGCCTCAAAGAAATCGGCCAGCTGCGGCGAGGTCGTCAGCACCTCCGCGTCGTAGCGGGGCAGGCCGTACTGCTCTACAAAGCGGGCCTGCTTGGCGCGCGGCAGCTCCGGCAACTCGGCCCGCAAGCGCTCGATCCAGGCCTCATCGACCACCAACGGCACCAGGTCCGGCTCCGGGAAGTAGCGGTAGTCGTGAGCCTCCTCCTTGCTGCGCATGGCCACCGTCACGCCGCGGTTTTCATCCCAGTGCCGGGTTTCCTGGTACAGCGTGCCCCCGCTCTCAAGCACTTCCCGCTGCCGCTGGGCTTCGTACTCTAAGGCCCGCTGCACCGAACGGAACGAGTTGAGATTTTTGACCTCCGTCTTGGCCCCGAACTTGGTCGACCCTTTGGGCCGCAGCGAGATGTTGGCGTCGCAGCGGAGACTGCCCTCTTCCATCTTCACGTCCGAGACGCCCGTGAAAAGCAAGAGCTGGCGCAGCTGCTCCAAGAACACCCGCGCCTCTTCGGGCGAGCGCAGATCCGGTTCCGTGACGATCTCGATGAGCGGGATGCCGCCGCGGTTGTAGTCGATGAGCGAGTACTCGGAGCCCAAGAGCCGCTCGCCTGAGTGGACCGACTTGCCGGCCTCTTCCTCCAGGTGCACCCGGTTGATCCCGACGCGGCGCACCTCGCCGTTGATCTCAAACTCGACCCAGCCCTTGCGGCACAAGGGCAGGTCGTACTGGGAGATCTGATACGCCTTGGGCAGGTCGGGGTAAAAGTACTGCTTGCGGTCAAACTTGCTGTAGCGCGCAATCTCGCAGTTGAGCGCAAGCCCCGCCTTGATGGCGTACTCCACCGCCTTGCGGTTGAGCACGGGCAGGCTGCCGGGCAGCCCCAGGCACACCGGGCAGACGAGGCTGTTGGGGTCCGCGCCAAAGGTCGTGCCGCACCCGCAAAACACCTTGGACTCGGTGTTGAGCTCGGCGTGGATCTCCAGACCGATGACCACTTCGTACTCGACTTTGGTCTCAACGGACATCGACGGCTACCTCCCGGCCGGCCCGCCACTCGCGCCCTGCGCCCTTGGGCCAGGCCAACTGCTCGTACGTGTACGCGGCCTTGAGCACCTGCTCCTCGCCAAAGGGCCGCCCGATAATCTGGAGCCCGATGGGCATCCCGTCCTTGTCCACGCCGCAGGGCATGGACAGGCCCGGCAGGCCCGCTAGGTTGACGGGTATGGTGAAGTAGTCGGTCATGTACATGGACAGCGGGTCCTGCGTCTTTTCGCCCAGCCGGAACGCGGTGGACGACGTGGTCGGCGCGAACAGCACGTCCACGTCGGCAAACGCCTTGTCAAAGTCTCGCCGCAGCAAGGTGCGCACCTGGGACGCCTTCTTGTAGTAGGCGTCGTAGTGCCCGGCGCTCAAGACGTACGTGCCGAGGATGATGCGGCGCTTGACCTCGGGGCCAAACCCTTTGGACCTGGTTTCCTCCATCATGCGGGGCACGTCGCTGGCAGGCACCCGCAGGCCGTAGCGCACCCCGTCAAAACGGGCCAGGTTGGAGCTGGCTTCCGCCGGGGCAATCAGGTAGTAAACCTCGAGCGCGTACTTGGTGGAAGGCAAGGACACTTCCTTGATGACGGCGCCGTTCTCTTCCAGGAGCTTCAGCGCCTTGTCCAGTGCCGCCCGTACGTCCGGGTCCACCGGCTGGCTGAGGTACTCCACAGGGACACCGATGCGCAACCCTTTGGGGTCAACCTGCAGCGCCTTGGTAAAGTCGGGCACCTCCACGTCGACGGAGGTCGAGTCCTTGGGGTCAAAGCCGCAGATCAGGTTGAGCGCCAGGGCGCAGTCGGTGATGTCGCGGGTAAACGGCCCGATCTGGTCCAGCGACGAGGCAAAGGCGATGAGCCCATAGCGGGAAACCCGGCCGTACGTCGGCTTCATACCGACGATGCCGCAATAGGCAGCCGGCTGGCGGATGCTGCCGCCGGTGTCGCTGCCCAGCGACCACACGGCCATGCCCGCCGCCACCGCGATGGCTGAGCCGCCCGAGGATCCGCCCGGGACCCGGCTCAGGTCCCACGGGTTGCGGGCCACCTTGAAGGCCGAGGTTTCCGTGGAGCCGCCCATGGCGAACTCGTCCATGTTGGTCTTGCCCAGCATGGGCGCCTTGACGCCGCGCAGACGCTCGACCACGGTGGCGTCATAGGGCGGCACCCAGTTTTCGAGGATGCGGGACGCGGCCGTCGTGCGCAAACCCCGGGTCACCAAGTTGTCCTTCAGGGCCACCGGGATCCCGCCCAACGGGTGCGTCGGCTCACCCTTGGCTCGGGCCTCGTCGTACGCGCTGGCCTGCGCCAGCGCCTCTTCGGCCGCGACGGTGATGTAAGCGCCCAGCGCACCGTCGAGCTGTTCGATGCGGCGGAGGAACGCCTCCGTTAGCTCGCGGCTGGTGACCTCGCCCGAATCCAGCTTTTGCCGCAGTTCATGTGCCGTCAGATCGTGCAGTTCCAATGCCCCAGCCTCCTTGCCGCCGCTCACGCTTCCTCCAGGATGCGCGGTACCTTGAAGTAGCCGTCCTGCTTCTCGGGAGCCCCGGACAACACGTCCGCCTGGGACATGGACGGCACGACCACGTCATCCCGCATGACGTTGTACACCGGGATACCGTGAGCGGTGGGCTCGACGCCCTCCGTATCGATCGCCTTGAGCTCGGCGGCCATGCGCAAGATGTCGCTGAGCTGGCCGCTCAACTTCTCAAGCTCCTCCTCGGTCAAGCGCAGGCGGGCCTGGGCCGCCACCTTGGCCACGTCCGCCGTCGAAAGACGCGGCACTTCCGCTCCCGCGGCCGCGCCCGGCCGCACATCCATGGCTTCCACTACCGGATCAGCTCCTCCAATTGTTCCTCGGTCAACACCGGCACGCCCAACTGCCGGGCCTTGTCCAGCTTGGACCCGGGGTTCTCG
>LZRQ01000082.1 GCA_002159155.1 Firmicutes bacterium ZCTH02-B6 | reverse complement strand
GGATAGACACGCTGCCCGCCACATCCGCCGGTCGAGGAGAGAGCACATAATCCGCTCCCTGGCCGGCGGCGGCCACGGCGTCGCGGGGATCCTGGGCCATGACCCCGACGATGCCGTCTCTACCCGCCAAGCGCCGGGCGATCACCGCGGGCAGATCGTCCGGTCCCAACAGCACCCCGTCGGCTCCGATGGCCAGCATGACATCCACTCGTCCACCGACGACGAGTGGCACCCCATACCGGCGGCTGACCTCCGCGAGCCGCCGCCCGGTTTCGACCTGGGCGCGGGTCGACGCGGCCCCGCTCGACCACTGCAACACCGTTGCGCCGCCTTCGATGGCTGCCGCGGCCGCTTCCGCCGGATCACCGCGCCGGCGTCCATCGTCAAGCACGACATAGAGCCGGAAGTCCGCCTTGCCCATGTGGACCACTCTCCTTTAGCGCAAGCGTTTGCCGATGATGGTCAAATAGCGGGCATAGCCAGGTTTCGAACGGTATCCCAACACCTGGTAGCCAAGACACTGGTAAAACCGAACAAGGAAGGGCAAGGCCGTGCGCACCTCGCCCCGCAGCTCGACCACCCCGCACTGGCGCGCGCGGTCCTCCATCCAGCGCATCAGCATGGCGCCGATACCTTCGCCCCGGTAGTCGGGCAGCACCGCCAGCCGCGACAAGGTCCAGCGCTTTTGGCCGTGGCCGTTGCGACCGGGCGTGCAGCGCACCGTGCCCACCGGCGTCGGGCCCACGAAGGCAAGGGCGTGGGCGTGACGCCGCGTGCGGATGTCCACCGCGATGCTGGCCGGGGTCGACTCGAACACCTTGAGCGGCGGGACGACCTTACCCCGGTATGGGGCATAGGCTTCCATTAAGATGCGGTATACGATGGCGGCTTCCCGTGGCCGCGCCAGACGGATCGATACGTCCACAAGCGCCCCTCCCCTGGCGACGCGCCCTGCGGCACCATGGGCGGAGCCGCGCCTTGGCGGCCTGGGACAAAACGGCCTGGCGCCGCGTACGCTATGGTACCGGCAGGGAGCGTAGTAACATATGACTCCGGCGGAAATCAGGTGAAGGCGCGATGGAACGGAGCGCTTGTGCAGCGCTGTATCCCCGGGCAGGCCTCGGTCGGGCGATGCAATTGGCACCTGCTCTGTCAGATCGGTTGGGGCTCTATCCCGGGCAAAACGTGCAGTTGTGCACCAAGACCCGGCAGGCGCTCGTCCACGTGGAAACCGCCGCGCCGCAACCCGAGGACCGGGTAGAGGACCGGGTATATGTCGACGCCTTTCTGATGCAGCGACTCCACCTGCCGCCAGGGTGGCCCTTACGCCTGCGAGCCGCAAGTGACGGTCGGGTGCACGTGGGACCCTTCGTGGGCATCTTGTGCCACCGGGACGGCGCCGGTAGCCCGTACGGTCCGCAGACGACCTTTTTCCGCCGCCTCATCCGCATCGGGCGGTTGCTCAACATGGTGGTATACGTGTTTGAGCCTGCCGACCTGCAGCGGCAGGTCGGCGCGGTGGCGGGCTGGACGTGGCTGGACGGCCGGGGTTGGGTGCGCCGGCTGTTCCCGCTGCCGGACGTGCTGTACGACCGCGGCTACGTCACCCCGCCCGTCCTACGGTTGCAGCGGTGGCTGCGCAGGCAGGGCGTGCAGCAGTTCAACTCCCTGGTGGGCTCCAAATGGTGGGTCTATCGGCTGATGCACCGTTTTCCGGATCTCGCACCCTATATCCCCGAAACCCGGGTCTTGCGTACGACGGCCGACTTGGCGGGCATGGTGCGCCGCCATGGGACGGTTTACGTGAAGGCCGCGGGAGGCGGAAAAGGCATCGGCATCTGGGTGATCAGCACGAGCTCCCGCGGCGGATACACGTACCGCTACACCGACGCCCAAGCCCGCATCCACCGGGGTCGTACGACCAATCTGGGGGCCATCGTGCAGCACCTTCTGCTGCGCCCGCGCCAGCCGTGGCTTATCCAACCTAGGATTGACCTCGCCCGCTGGCGGGGACGAATCTTTGACGTGCGTGTGCTGGTGCAACGGGACGCCCGCGGCGAATGGCAGATCACCGGCACCGGCGCCCGCATCGGACGGCCGGGAAGCATTATCTCCAACCTCTATGGGGGCGGCGAGGCGTGGCCGCTGGAGCCGGTAGTGATGGAAAGCCTGGGGATGACCGAAGCCCAGGCCGCCGCGGTGCGCCGCCGCGTCGAACAGATCGCCCTGCGGGTCGCCCAAGAGATCGACTTTGCCTGCCGCCGCACGGGATATGTGGGGGAGTTGGGGATCGACATCGGCATCGACAGGTCCGGACGGCTCTGGTTTTTTGAAGCTAACTCCCGCACGGGGAGAAACCTGTTTCGCCAGGCCGGACTGCACGACGCAAGCCGGCTGGCCGATCGGCGTCCCCTCGAGTTCGCCCTCCACCTGTCAGGGTTCGGCGGACTGGTCATGGGCGCGGCCGAGTCCCTCGCCCAAGGATTCGCTTAACGATCAGGGACAGGCATCGGGAACAACGGCCAAGAGCCGGGCGATGGCGTCAGCCATTCGCCTTGCGGCCCCAGGCGGGCCCATGCGCGCCCGGCCAGCCTCCGCCATGCGCCTCCGGCGGCCCTCGTCCTGCAAGATCGCCGCGGCTTCTGCCGCCACAGCAGCCGGTTGGGGCGGGGCCACGGCCACGGCGTCGCCCAACAGCCGCTTCTGTGCCCTCAGAAAGCGCCGATTGAACTGCACTCCCGGGCCGGGGAAGACGACCACCGGCTTACCAAGGCCGGCAGCCTGCTCATTGGCGGTACCGGCCAGCCCAATGACCACATCGGCGGCACCGAGGACGTCGCCAAACATGCCAGTCGCCAGCCGTAGGCAGACCGGGCCTTTTTCCACTGTCACGGTGCCGGCTAGATCCGAGGAGTCAGCTCGTCCACCGGCCGCCCCAGCTTCAAACCAGCCTCGCCCGGCCAGCACAGCCAATGCCCGGTCGACCTTGAGGCCCGGGGCCAGCGGAACAAGCCCCACCAGGCCCCGGTCCGCGGCGCCCAGCGTATCGGACAGCGCTTCCAAGCAATCGGCCAGCGAGGCGAGATTCAGATAGGCATCCTCGCGGCTTCCAGGCAGAAGAGCCACCGCCGGTCCCTCGCCGGGAGCAAGGGGAGAGCGGCCCACTACATCGAGGGCGTCCATCATGAGGTTCCCGTGCCAGGAGGCTGGCACGCCTCGCCGGCGCAAATCCTCGGCCGTGGGCTCATCGCGCGCGAACACGTGCTGGCACCGGCGGCGCATCCAAAAGGTTTCCAAGAGCGAGTGACCGTGAATGTACACGGACTTGGCGGTAGCGACCAAGATCAATGGCCGACCCGGCACGCAGCGTCCCGCCACCCAGGCGCAAAACGTATCCCCGACGGCGACGGCTGCTTGCGCCCAGGCCCCCTGTTCCCGCAGGAACCGCATCTGGCGGCGAAACTGCCCGATCAGCCCGGCTCGCAGGTCGCGCCAGACCGCGGCAGCGGTCGGCCGGACAAGTCCCCCGGAGGGCACCCGCACACGCGGGCCCCTCACCCCGATGCCCTCCTCATCCAAGAGGCGGCCTTCGCCGACGAGGGGCACGGCGCGGATATCCATCCCGGGCAGCCGGTCCCGCAACGCCCGCACCAGGCACAGGGCCAGCCGGTCTTCACCGTGTCCATTGGTTACGAACAGGAGTCTCACGGTTCGTCACCGGGCCGCAGCCCGCCCTGCCCGAGTCGCGCGCCGGGCGCGTCCGTTCCAGCTGTTGCCAGCCGGGACCCGCCTGCGGCAACTTCGCACAGGCGTGCCGCGATGCGCTGGGAGGCGCCGGGAGGGCCCATTACCTCCCGCAGGGTGCTGGCCATCGTCGCTCTCGCCTTGACGTCGGCCAGGAGGCGCTCGGCCTCCAAGGCCACGTCCTCTGGGCGCAGAATGCCCCGCACCTCGGGTACGACAGCCCGCCCCGCCTTGCGGTTGGGCAACGCGACCAGGGGAGTCCGCGCCGCCAGACGGTGCACGACGGCCCGCTTCCAACGCTTGCCCACCAGCGGCACGCGCTCGAGGTACTGGGCAACTCCCGGCACCGGGATAGACTCGGCGAGGTTCAGCGGCAGGGCCACCACCATAGGCAGGCCCATGGCGGCCATCTCCGCCGTGTTGCTCCCGGGCACCGTCAGCGCCAAGTCGGCGACCTGCATAATGTCGTAGGGCGCCCCCCGCAGTGTGGGCACGACGAGGCCGCGTCCCGTCACCGCGCGCCAGCGGTGCCCGTCGGGCTCAAGCCGCACGGGCGTGCCGCCCAGCGCCGCGATGGGGGTGCCGTCGAGCTCCGACGGGGAAACAAACGGGGCCAAGCTCATGACAAACTGCAGGTCACGGCGGCCGTCCCACAAGATTTCCGCCGCCCGCAGCAAAAACGGCATCGCCTGCTCCAGCTCAAACCGGCGACTGCCGGGAAACACCGCCACTACCGGCCGCTCGGGGTCAAGTCCCAGGTCCGCCCGGATCGCCTCAGGACTACGGGAGGGACCCACCGCGTCCAGCATCAGGTCGCCCACGACCCGCACCCGCTCCGGCTCGGCCCCCCGTCGCAACAGCTTATCGCGGGCTCGCTCGTCGGGTACAAAGACCTCGGCAAAACGGCGTCCCCAGCGGCTGCCCCGCTCCATGTACGCCAAAGCGGGAAGCCCAAGGCGGCGTCCGAGCCACAGCGCATGCACGGGGTCACCGCCGAGGAACAGCACCGCCCCCTGCCGTTCAAATCCGCGCACGGCCGGAGTGGCCCATGCATGCCGCCAGTATTCCCCCGGCCCAAACGCGCGGTCAACGCCGGGCATGGCGGCGACCACCGCCTTTTCCGCGCCGGTGGCAAAAGCGCACGGGACCAGAAACACGCTGATCCGGGCGGCCGGCGCCCGCTCCCGCAACGCGCGCACGACGGGCGCAAGCCACGTGGACACCTCGCCGGGGCTGTTGGCCGTCAGCACAAATTCCATCAGCCACTACCTGCCGGACGGGCCCCGGCCCGCGCCAACACCGCGGCCGCCGCCCGTGCGACAGCGCCTCCTTCCCCCAGCCGGGCCCGCACTTGGGACAGCTCTACGCGCACGGCGGCCTGACGCGCCGGATCCAGCAGGGCCAACAGCTCCCGTGCCAGGTTTTCCCCTGTGACCCGGGATTGCAGCAGCTCCGGGATCACTTCCCGGCCCATGATGATGTTGGGCAGAGCCACATAGGGCACTTTCACCAGAAACCGCGCCAGCTGGTACGTGGCCCCGGAGACCCGGTAACAAGCCACGTGAGGCACCCCCAACAGCGCCGCCTCTAGCGTCGCCGTCCCCATGCTGATGATGGCCGCGTCAGACGCGTACAGGGCGTCATAGGTGCGCCCTTCCAGCACCTGCACGGGCAGGTCGCCCGCCTCGCGCACAAACATGCTCACATCTTGAGCCCGGAGGGTATGGGCGACCGGCAAAACGAAACGGGCCTGGGGCTTGTGCTCCAACACAAGCCGTGCCGCAGCCAGCATCGGGCTCAGCAAGTGATCGAGCTCCTGCTCGCGGCTGCCCGGCAAAATGGCGATAAGGGGCTGCTCGCCGGAAACCGAAAACGTGCGCCGGACGGTTTCCCGGTCCCCCGACGGGCGCACACGATCGAGCAGCGGGTGCCCGACGAACTCTACGCGGCAACCGGCCTGCCGGTATGCCTCCGCTTCAAAGGGAAACACGGCGAGGATCGTCACGTCGAGCTGCGCCAGCTTGTCTGCCCGCCCCTTTCCCCACGCCCACACCGTGGGGCTAAAGTAGTACAGCACCGGGATCCCTTTGGAGTGGGCCAATGCCGCCAGCCGCATGTTGAAGCCTGGGAAGTCGATGCAAACCAGGGCGTCCGGTCGCCGCTCGTCCATAGCCTGGCCCAGCCGGGCCAACACCCGGCGCAGGACGTTGACGCTGCGCAGCGCCTCCACGAAGCCCACGGTGCTCATGCTGGTCGGGTTAAAGAGCAGCTCGACCCCAGCCTCACGCATCAAAGGCCCGCCCATGCCAAACAGGCTCACCCCGGGCGCCTGCTCCAACAGGGCACGGGCGAGATCCGCCCCGTGCAAGTCCCCTGACGCCTCGCCAGCGGAGATCATGATCCGCGTCATACCGCGTCATCTCCCGTCACCGCCACGAGCGCGATGCCGAGCTCGGCGACGCGCTTGAGCACATCATCCCGCTCCAAGAGCAGCGTGCGGCCCGCCTCGACCGCCAGCACTCCGGCCTGGGCTTCCGCCACCGTTGCCAACGTTTCCAGGCCGACGGCCGGCAACTCAAAGTCGATGCCACGACGTCCCTTGACCTTGACAACGACGCTCCCCGGGCCGCCCAGCTGCCCGCCCCGGCGGATGGTCGCATCCGTGCCCTCCGCCGCTTCCAAAGCGAGGACAATCCCGTCTTTCACGACCACCGTCTGGCCCGCATCCGCCACGTCGGCCAGCCTCCTGGCAACCATGTAGCCGTAGCGCATGTCCGCCTCTTCGCGAGGCGAAAGTGACCGCCCGGCCGCAAAACCGGGTGGAACAAGCTGGTCGACGAAGAGCTCCGACTGCAGTCGGACCACAAGCCCCCGGCGGGCCAGGTCGCTGACGAACGCTTCGATGAGGGCGTGATCCCCTTGGCCGGCCCGGTTCGCCAGCACATCGCGGGCCGCCCCGTCGAGGCTTTCACAATACAAAGCGGTCTTGGGCAACTTGCCAAGGACATAGATCTCCCGCACACCGCGTTCGAGGAAAGCTGCGACAATCCGGGAGTACTCGCCGACAGTCATCGTTTCGCACTCCGCGCCAGCGGCGCGGAGCGCCTCGCAGGCCGGCTCGTTGCAGCGGCCATCCATCGGGTCGCCCGCCTGTGGACCGGCAGCGAGCGCGATCGCAAAGACGCGCCAACCCTTGGCCTGCGCTGCCCGCACGCCGATGACCGGCACCCGTCCGGCCCCGGCGATGACCCCGACGGTCTTCACCGGCAAATCCCCCGTTCAGAGGCGAGGACGAACTCAACAAAGTGGTCCCGCTCCGGAGACGGCGGCACGTGTTCGCGGATGGCCGCCACCGCCTCCTGCAGGTTGCGGCTGTCCCGGTACAAGAGCCGAAAAGCCCGCTTGAGTTCGGTGCGGCGCTCCTGGCTAATGCCGGCCCGCTCAAGACCGACGCTGTTGAGGCCGCGCACATGGGCCGGATGCCCGTCCACCAGGACAAACGGCGGCACGTCCATGGTCACCTTGGTCATCCCGCCGACCATAGCCAGGCGGCCGATCCGGACAAACTGGTGGACGCCCGCCATGCCGCCCAGCACCGCCTGATCTTCCACGGTAACCATGCCGGAAAGACCGACGCCCTGGGTGAGGGTGACGTGATTGCCGACGACGCAGTCGTGGCCGACGTGCACCATGGCCATCATGTAGTTGTCGCTACCGATCCGGGTTGTCCCTCGACCCGTCGGCGTGCCGCGGCTGATCGTGACGTACGCGCCGATGAAGTTGCGGTCACCCACGATGAGCTGGGTCGGCTCGCCCTTGTACTTCAGATCCTGAGGCTCCATGCCCAAAATGGCGCCGGGTCCGACGACGTTGTCGCGCCCGAGCACCGTGCCACGGTGGACGACCACATGGGGGCCAAGCCGCGTCCCCTGTCCGATCTCCACACCGGCCTCCACGACGCAGTACGGCCCGATGACGACACCCGCCCCGATGCGGGCCTCCGGATCCACAATCGCCGTGGGATGAATGCGTGTCTCCTCCGTCACCCTTTACACCCGCCCCCATGCGAACATGAGCTCCGCCTCGGCCACCGTCTGTCCATCAACGGAGGCCACAGCGGCGATCTTGCCGATTACGCCGCGCACGCGCAGCACCGTCACTTCGATCCGCAACTGATCCCCCGGCGAGACCGGCTTGCGGAAACGCGCGTTGTCCACGCCGGTGAACAGAGGCACGCGGGCGTCCTCACCCCGCACCTCGCCCCCTTCCTCCGGCAAGAGACAGAGCCCTCCCACCTGGGCCATTGCCTCGAGGATCATAACCCCGGGAAGAATCGGCAGATCGGGATAGTGGCCCGTAAAGACCGGCTCACTGATCGTCACATTCTTAATCCCCACCGCCCGCTTTCCGGGCTCCAACTCGACAATGCGGTCCACCATCAGCATCGGGTAACGATGGGGCAACTTCCGCATGATCTCCCTGATGTCCATCATGCCCACTCCCGTCCTTGGCCTTAGGCCCGCAGGAAGCTCGCGGCTGCCTCCGCGGGGTCACTCTAACTCCCCGTTGCCGCCGCCCAGGCGCATGCTGGACGAGTCGCCGATGTTGACGCGGGTAAAGCTGCCCCGCACCGTCGCCTTGTGGCCAATGAGCGAGCCCTTCAGCAAAATGCCCGAGACGCACGCACCCTCGTTGACGATGCTGTCCCTCACAATCGCGTCCGTGATCTCGGCGCCCGCTGCCACCGACACGTAAGGCCCGATGATGGAGTTGCGGATGACCGCTCCCTCCTCGATCACGACGGGCGGGATCACGATGTTGCCTGGGACGTCCGCGACCGGCGGCTCCAGGAGGACCAGCAGATCCCGGTTCGTCTTGAGCAACGTCTCCGGGTTTCCGCAGTCCCACCAGTTCTCAACGGGGAACGTGTACAGGGGCTCACCCCGCTCGATCATGCGCTGCAGGCCGTCGGTCAGCTGGAACTCGCCCTTGACGCGAATGTCGTTGCTGATGACCTCCTGCAGGCATTCGAACAGGAGCCCGCTGTGCCTCACGTAGTAAATCCCGACGACGGCGAGGTCACTGGGCGGGTTCGCGGGCTTCTCCACCAGCCGCCTGACCCGGTCGCCGTCCAGTTCCACCACACCAAACTGGCGGGGATCCGCCACCCTGCGCACCCCGATGGTGCTGCGGCCGGAGGCGAGCGCCGCCTTGAGGTCAGCGTGAAAAATGGTGTCGCCGAGCACGATGAGCACCGGTTCGTCCGCCGGCACGGCCTCACGCGCCAGGTAGATCGCGTGCCCGAGTCCCTTGCGCTCCGCCTGCTCGATGGCGGTCACCTTGAACTGCGGATACGCCCCCCGCACATACTCGACCACCCGGTCGCCCCATTGGCCGACGATCAGCACCACCTCTTCCACGCCCACCGGCAGCAGGCGGTCCAAGATATGGCCGAGAATGGGCTTACCGGCCACGTGCACCAGCGTCTTGGGCTGCGTATGCGTGTGGGGTCTGAGGCGGGTGCCGACGCCCGCCACGGGCAAGATGGCCTTCATGGCGATTGGTGCGCCTCCTCCGTGAACTCCGCGGCCAGCTGCCGCGCGAACTGCGTGTGCAGGAAATGGCCGGACCGGATGGCGATAATCTGCGCCCGGACCCGGCCCGCCAGGGCCAGATCGCCGATGATGTCCAAGATTTTGTGCCGCGCGACCTCGTTGGGAAACCGCAGCGGGGTCAGCAGCTCCCGCTCCCCGACGACAACCGCGCTGTCCAGGCTCGCCCCAAGGGCCAGTCCTCGCCGGCGCAAAGCCTCCACCTCCGCAAGCCACCCTACGGTACGGGCCGGGGCGATCTCCTTTGGAAACGTTTCCGGATCCATCGCGTACTCGGCAAATTGCGTCGGCAAAGCCGGGTGGTCGGACACAAAGACGTAGCTGATCGAAAGCCGCTCTGCCGGCAAGGCGACCAGATGGGCATCGCCGCGAGAGACGGCCACCGGCCGCGTGATGCGCCGGAACCGCCGGGGCGCCTGCAACTGCACCACGCCGGCCGTTCGGATCAGATCGGCGAAGACCGCTGCCGCCCCGTCAGCCAACGGGGGTTCGGGCGCGTCCACCTGCACCAGCGCATTGTCCACACCCATGCCGGCCAAGGCCGCCATCACGTGCTCGACCGTCTGCACCCGCGCCTCGCCCAGCGCAAGTGTCGTGGACCGCTCGGTGCCGGCCACATAGTCCACGGTGGCGGGCACGATGGGCTGCCCGTCCAGATCGACCCGCTGCCAACGCACACCGGTATCCGCAGGCGCGGGCCGGAGGGTCAGGCGGCACGGCTTGCCGCTGTGAAGGCCGATGCCTTCCAGGGAAACCGGCCGGCCCAGGGTGGTCTGCCACTCCATGGGGCACGCTCCTTCCGGAGACAGGTTCGCTCTCGCGCCCCCATTCCCTCTCCTGTTGCGGTCGCCCGCGCACTATTAGGAAACCAGCAACCGGCCGTAGCTTTGCGCGATGCGGGAGCGGCGCCGCGCGAACACTTCCTCCGGAGGGCCATCATCCACAACGGCACCTCCGTCCATCAGCACCACCCGGTCGGCCGCCCGCATAGCGAAGCGCACCTCATGGGTGACGACCAGCATCCCCGTGCTCCGCGTGCGGGCCAGATCCTCCATGACCTCGAGGACCTCGCCCACGAGAATCGGATCGAGCGCCGCGGTCGGTTCGTCCAGGAGCATGAGCCGCGGTGCGAGGGCCAGTGCGCGGGCGATGGCCACCCGTTGCCGCTGCCCACCCGACAGCTGTGCGGGATACAAGCTTTCTTCTGCCTGCAGGTGGACCCGTGCCAGCGCAGACCGGGCCCGGTCCACGGCCTCCTCTTTGGGCACGCCTCCCAGTACGAGTCCGAGCAGGATGTTGTCGAGCACGGTGAGGCGCTCGATGAGGTGAAAATGTTGAAATACGAACCCGATCTGCCGCCGCAGGCGCCGCACCTCTGCGGGCCTCATCGGTCCCACCGGTGCGCCGTCAAAGTAGATTTCACCCTCGTCCCAAGGGGTAAGGCGGTGGATGCAGCGCAAGAGCGTAGACTTCCCGCAGCCGCTCGGTCCCATGACGGCCACCGTTTCTCCCGGTGCCACCGAGAGACTGACGCCAGCGAGGGCGACGCGCCGGCCGTACCGTTTATGCACCTTATCCACGTGCAACAGCATGTCCTGACCTCCTGCGCCCGTTCAGCGGAATTGCCGCCGCCAGCGGTTCACCAGGGACAAGAGCCCCGGCCGCCCGGCGGGCACCACGATTTCCCGCAAGATCTGGCCGTCAGTCAGCCCCAAGGACTGCCCGGCCAAGACTTCTTCCGCCCTCACCGGGCTCAACCGCTCGGACATGAGGGCCGTAACCAGTCCCAAAGCGGCCCCGGCCGCGGCAGCTCCCGCCGTTCCCAAGAATGGAAGCTCAGCACCGCTCAGCGCCCAGACGCCTCCCAGCAGCAAAGCGCCCAAGACGGCACCGGCCGCGTTGACTGCGGTGGAACGCACGTTCAGCCCCCTAAGGGCTGCCAGCACGGTGGCGTGATCGAGCACCAGGGCGGCCCCCGCCACCAACACCGCCACCAGCGCCGCGATGGAGCGGCGCACGTCCGCTAGCAGCTCGATCAGCAGCGAGCGCGCGCTTGGGTTGACGACGCCGGCCCGAGCGGCAATGATGGCTGGCGCGTCGCCCGTGGCCCTCCGCAGGACAGTTTCCATCTCGGATGGGGAAACCTCATCGTCCACCAGAAACTGGAGGCGTGGTTCCGCCGCCGCGCCGCCCCCGGCTCTTTCGACGATGCGCAGCAAGCCGGTGATCTCATCGTCCCGCAAGCTTCCGACCAGCTGCTGCATGTCCAAAAGCCCGGCCAGCAGCTCTCCAGCGGTGCCCCTTTCCAGCGCTTCCGCGGCGTCCGCCAGGGCCATCAAACTGTCGCGGAGCTGCGCCAGTTGTGTCGCGTCAAACCTCAAGGACGGCCCACCGCTGTCGGTCCCGGGATCGACCTGGGCCGGAGCGGCCGTGCCGTCGCCTGGCGCAGCGCCGCTGGCGTCGGCGGCGGTCTCTTCCTGGAGTTTGCGGGCGAGCACCGAGAGGGCCACGCCCAACAGTGTTTCTCGCACGGCCGTTGCCCCATCCCCCGCCCGCAAGGCGCGCACCAGCCGCTCTGCCCGCTGTTCGGTAGCCTGCTCGGCGGCTTCAGGCGTCACCAGTGCGGCCATTTCCCCGAGACGGTCCGCCGCCTCCCGGGCCAACTCGGCTAACTGCGCCAGCTCACGTCCCGCGAATCCGTCACCTGCCAGCCCGCGTGCGAGCGCCAAGCGGGGACTCTCCAGCAGCGCCTCACCCACCGCCGGGCCCACAGCCCCCTCAACCAGGCGGAAGGCGGTCTGAACGGCGCCGCCACCCTCGGCGGCCGCCAGCGCTCCGCCGTCGGGCGGTACGACCGGCTGGACCAACGTGGATCGCGCATCCCCCTTCACGATCCACCCCGACGCCTCCATCCCGCTCACCCTGGCAATCTCGACGACCAGGTTGTCGGGGGACGGGGGGGCGCCCGGTACCGGTGGGGACGGGGCCGAGCCTTGGAGCACCACCCACTCTCCCACCTCAAGCGGTTCCGCCCCAGTCCGCACCCTCACCCGGGTAGCCAGCGACGCCAAGACGTCCCGCAATACAGCCAGGGAGGGTGGAGTGCCGGAGCCATCCTCCGAAAGCTCAGTGATCACGAAGGGCGCCAGCGCAGACCGCACCGCGTTGAGGTCGGACGTCCCGGGCAGGCGCACCTCTACCACCTGGCGGCCTTCCACTAGCTCCCGCAGCGCGGCCGCCACCCGCTCCCGCCCCTCGATGCCCTCAAGCAGCACAGTCACGCTCGACCCGCTGCGCACCGCCGCCCGTACGCCCGGCACAGCCGCCGCTTCACGGGCCACCAAGTCCCGCATGGCCGGCTGCAGGCCGCTCACCGTGACGCTCGGCTCCAGCAACCAAGTATAGCCGTTGAACCCGGGCACGTCGGCCAGCCCCGCCGCGACGTCCTCGAGCGCCTCCTGCTCGAGCAGCGACTCCGGCAGTTTCACAAGAAAGTTGGCGTTACCTGCCACGGTGATCCCGGGCACAACGCCGATGTCTGGATGGCGGCTGGCCAACACCCGCGCCAACTCACGGCCGGCGGCTTCCCGGTAGTCTTGCCGCACGTGGACGATCAGGTCGTACTGTCCCGCATCGCCCAGCAAGCTTTTCGTGGCTTCCCCAAAGGCCGCATCGAGGGCGCGCGCGGTCCCGGCGGCGCATCCGGCACCCAACACCACCGTCAGAGCGATGACGATCACGTATTCTTTCCAAAAAGGTTCCCGCAGCAGGGACATGAGCGGACCAGCCTTCCGATAGCGCTGGGATCGGCGCCCCAGAGATTGGCGCGCGAAACCGTGACAATACGCCTTTTCGCGCGCGGATTATAACATGCAGCTATCGAAAGCCGGTCATGGAGTTGGTGCCAGAGGGGGCAGAAGCTGGCTGCCCCCTCCGGTACAAGCGTCGCGGGTGATGACGATTACTCGTCGCCGGGGCCGGGCAGGCGCGCCGCACTCCGGCCGACGGAGAGGAGAGCTTCGTTGCGAGTGTTGATCACGACAAACTCCGCCGTGAACGCCCGGTCGCCGTCCTGCATGTCGACGTTGCCGATCAGTACCAGCAGCCGGTCGTCCGGCAAAAACTCACCCAAAACCGCTTGAACGGCTGCAGCATTGGTCCGGCGCGCCGCCAACTCGGTTTCGATGACAGGAATCAGCTGAGCGTAATCGCCATAGTGCAGCTGCTCGGCGCGGCCCCGTGCCTCCTGCCGGACAAAGCGCACGCTGCCCCGGGCAACGGCCGCATCGGTGTCGAGGTCAAGCTCGACGTAGTCGGCATTTAAGTTGAGGGGGTCGTCGCCTTGGTCCACCAGCTCCACATCCCCGCGCAGCACCGCTCGGCTCGCACCCTCGTCGTATTCCAGTTCGTTGGACCAAGCCGTGCGCTGCCTATGTTGCACCTGGCTGCGCCCCAGCACCCGCACAACGTCTCGCCCGTCTAGCCGCTGTACCAGGAGCAGGGCATCCTCGTCCAAGATGTCCATCACGATCTGGCTACCCGCGTCGCCCGACGCCTGGTCGGCGGCGCCCGGGCCCGTCTCAACCCCCGTTTGCGCCTGGACGGCCGCTGCGACGCACAGAACGACCACCAGGGTGACAGCTAGACTCCACACCTTGCGCCATCCCGTTTTCATATCCCAGAACCCCTCCCTCCAACTACCCCCGTCCGCGTGAACTTGCGCTGGCCCAGGTCAGCCGTCCCCGGGCA
>LZRQ01000081.1 GCA_002159155.1 Firmicutes bacterium ZCTH02-B6 | reverse complement strand
GCCCGTCTGCCGATCCAGGTATCTTCGGCGGCGAAACGTGAGGTCGACGCCAAACAGCGTCTGCAGCGTGCGTGGCTGCATGTCCCGCATGCGAAAGCGACGCCGGTCCCGCTGTTCGGCCAGCCAATCGTCGATTTGCTCCAGGGCCTTCACCAGCACATCGGCAAATTGGTGAGCCATCCACGTGAAAAGTCCGGCCTCCAGTTCCTGCAGGGAAAAGCCGAGTTGCTTGCGAAGTTCGTTCATGACGAGAAGCCCCTTCCTGTGGTGTTTTTGGCCGACACAACACGTTCGGAAGACCGGCTTCTCGTCCCTTCTTTTTCCAGCCCCGCGCCCCGGGCGCTACCGCCCGGGGGCCTTTACGGCTCGCGCCACCCGTCCTTTCAATTCGTATCCGCACGATCCACCGCAATCGGGGAATGCCCCAGTACTATTGACTCACATCAACAGTGGATGGCGTCAACACGCCCCCCGGCGCGTACGGGTTGTTCGACATACCCCGAGCGGCTTCCGTGACCGTATACTGGGGTGAAGAGGAGATGGCAGTCTCGACGTTATACTAGACGTGATCGGCCTTCGCCTCTTAGGTCGCTTGCTTGCGCAGGAAAGCCGGCGGCGGTGCCGAAGGAGTCGCTACGGGCTTGCCGGCGGGAGCCGCCGGAGCAGCCCGCCTATATGCAGGAGGAGAGCCCCCCCATGTCCGGAGCCGTAGCCGTCATCCTGGCCGCGGGGAAAGGCACGCGCATGCGGTCCAAGCGCGCCAAGGTGCTGCACCCGATATGCGGCCGTCCCATGCTGCACACGGTCGTGGAAACGGTCAGGCGGGCGGGAGCGGAGCGCATCATTGTGGTCGTCGGTCACCAGGCCGAGGAAGTGAAAGCGGCCTGCGCGGGGCTCGACGTGGAATTTGTGCTCCAGCCTCAACAGCTGGGCACCGGGCATGCGGTGGCTCAGGCCGAGCCGCTTTTGGCGCATTACCGCGGCCCGCTGCTGGTCACCTGCGGTGACGCCCCGCTCTTTCGGCCGCAGACGATGGCGGACCTGATCGAGTGCCACCGGAAGAGCGGCGCGGCGGCGACCGTCCTGAGCGCGCTCCTGGAAGATCCGACCGGGTACGGCCGGATCGTGCGGCACGCCGCCACGGGGCGCCTGTTGCGCGTCGTGGAGGAAAAGGACGCGACTGAGGCCGAGGCGGCCATTCGCGAGATCAACAGCGGCACCTACTGCTTCGACGCGCCCAGCCTCTTTGCCGCCCTGCGGGAAGTGCAGCCCGTCAATGCACAAGGCGAGTACTACCTCACCGACGTGCTTGGGGTACTGGTGCAGGCGGGGCGGCCGGTGGAAGTGGTGGTGGCCCCCGAACCCCGCGAGGTGCTGGGCGTCAACAGCCGGGTGGAGCTCGCGCAGGCCGAGGCGATCCTGCGCCGGCGGATCGTCCAAGAGTGGATGCTGGCCGGCGTGACCGTCGTGGATCCCGATACCGTGTACATTGATCCCCAGGCCGTCTTGAAAGAGGACGCGGTCATCTTGCCCTTCACCTTCATCCGCGGCCGGTCCGTCATCGGCGAGGACGCGCGCATCGGACCGCACGCGGAGGTCGAGGACAGTGAGATCGGGGCCGGCGCTGTCGTCGAGCGCGCGGTAGTGCGAGGAAGCCGCGTCGGCCCCGGATGCACCGTGGGGCCCTTTGCCTACCTGCGGCCGGGCACGGTGCTGGAGGCCCAGTCCAAGGCGGGTACCTTTGTCGAGATCAAGAAGTCGGTGGTCGGTCCCGGGAGCAAGGTGCCTCACTTGACCTATTTGGGCGACGCCACGGTGGGCAAGGACGTCAACATCGGCGCGGGTACCATCACCTGCAACTACGACGGGTTCGGCAAGCACCCAACGATCATCGAAGACGGCGCATTCATCGGCAGCAACACGAACCTGGTGGCGCCAGTGCGGATCGGCGCCGGAGCGTACACCGGCGCTGGTTCCACCATCACCCGCGATGTGCCCCCGGGCGCGCTGGCCCTGGAGCGCGCGGAGCAGCGCGTCATCGAGGGATGGGCGGCCAGGAAGCGAGAAAAGAGCAAGCCACAGGAGGCCCCTTAGCAAAGATGCGTGTGACGTCGGTCAGCCACAAAAAGATCAAGGTATTTACAGGCACCGCCCACCCCGAGTTGGCGCGGGAGATCTGCGATTACTTGGAGCTTCCCTTGGGCGACGCGGTGGTCGGCCGGTTTCGGGACGGCGAGATCAACCTCCGCATTGGGGAGACGGTGCGGGGCGCTGAGGTGTTTGTCGTCCAGCCGACGTGTGCACCCGCGGACGCGAATCTGATGGAGCTCTTGATCATGATTGACGCGCTTAACCGGGCGTCGGCCGCTTCCATCGCCGCCGTCATTCCCTATTACGGCTACGCCCGCCAGGATCGCAAGACGCAGCCTCGCGACCCGATCGTGGCCAAGCTGGTTGCCAATCTCCTGACGGCGGCGGGCGCCGATCGCGTGTTGACCATGGACCTGCACGCGGGCCAGATCCAGGGTTTCTTTGACATCCCGGTGGACAACCTCAAGGCTATGCCCATCATGGCCGACTACTTCGCCAAGAAGGGCTTGGACGACGTGGTGGTCGTGTCGCCCGACGTGGGCGGCGTCGCCCGGGCGCGGGAAATGTCGCAGCGCCTTGGGGCGCCCTTGGCGATCATCGACAAACGCCGGCCCCAGCCCAACGTGGCGGAAGTGATGCACGTCATCGGCGAGGTGCAGGGCAAGTCCGCCATCTTGATCGACGACATCGTCGACACCGGCGGCACGCTGGTCCAGGCGGCCGAGGCGTTGCTGGAGCACGGGGCCAAGGAAGTGTACGCCTGCGCGACCCATCCGGTGTTGTCGGATCCCGGGGCCGAGCGGCTGCAGGCGTCGCCGATCAAGGAGATCGTGGTGACCAACACGATCCCGTTGCCTGTGCACAAGCGGGTGCCCAAGATCCGCGTGCTGTCCATCGCCCCGCTGTTTGCCGAGGCTATCCGGCGCATCTTCGAAGAGATTTCCGTGAGCAAGCTGTTTGAGGTATAGGGGGAGCCAGACCGAGACGGGGACACCGTTGCATCGCACCAGGAAACGAGCCGCTCTTTTGACCAGGCAACCAGCTGTTTCGCCGGACCAGCGCTGTTGCTGCTAGTGCCGAGCATCGCCGCCGGCTGACCCAAACCTCGACGGGTAACGTCTATGCCAATGGGAAAGGCATAAGACGAGCATTCCGAAGGAGGGATTCCGATGGGTACTGGCGTGTTGACGGGCACTTTGCGTCAAGCGACCGGAAAGGGGCAGGCCAAACGGCTGCGGCGGAGCGGCCAAGTGCCGGGGATTGTGTACGGCGCCGGCCAGCCGCCCGTTCCGGTGGCTGTTGACCGCCGGGAGCTGGAGCGGCTGCTCCAGGCGGGTGGGGCCCACGGCCTCGTCGAGCTGCAGCTGGCGGGCGACAACGGCGCAGGCCGCCACCGGGTCCTGGTCAAGGACGTGCAGCGGGATCCGGTGCTGGGGACGGTCCAGCACGTGGACTTCCACGCGGTGGCGTTGGACCAAAAGATTCACGTCACCGTGCCGATGGAACCCGTCGGGCACCCGCAAGAAGAGGGCATCGTCAACGTGGTGCTGCGCGAGCTGGCTATCGAGTGCCTGCCGGCCAACATCCCGGAGACTATTGCGGTGGACGTCTCCGCCTTGAGCGTCGGCGACGCGGTGCTCGTCAAAGACTTAACGCTGCCGGCCGGCGTGCACGCCCGTCACGACCCCGAAGACGTCGTCTTGAACATCATCCGGGCCCGCACCGGAGCGGCGCCGGAAGCTGAAGCGGCGCCCGAGGAGGCCGCGCCCGCCCAACCCGCGGACGAGGCGGGCGCCGGCCATGGCGAGGAGGAGTAATCTACCCTGAAAGTCATCGTCGGACTGGGCAATCCCGGCCCCCGCTATGAACGCACCCGTCACAACCTGGGCTTTTGGGTCGTCGACCGGCTGGCCCGGGAGCTGGGCATCCAGTACCGCCGCCACTGGAGCAATAGCCTGGTGGGGACGGGCGCCGTCAATGGCCAGCAGGTCATGCTGGTAAAGCCCCAGACGTTTATGAACTTGAGCGGCGAGGCGGTGGAGCCCCTTGTCCGCTACCACCGGGTGGACCTTCAGAACCTGCTGGTCGTCTACGACGACCTCGACTTGCCGGCCGGGACGCTGCGGGTGCGTCCCGGCGGCAGCTCGGGCGGGCACAAGGGTATGCAGTCTATCATCCTGCACCTCGGCAGCCACGAATTTCCCCGGATGCGGCTGGGGATCGGGCGTCCGCCCGCGCCGCTGACGGCTGCGGAGTATGTGCTCAAGCCGCTGGGATCAGAAGAGCTCGGGGTTTATGAGGAGTTGGCCCGGCTGGGCGCGGAGGCCGCGGCGACTTGGGCGCTGGAAGGCACCGCCGCGGCCATGAACAAGTACAATAAAGCGAATAAGGCCGCCGGGGCGTGACATAATACGAGCCGTGACGGGGCTTGAGTTGATCTCGCTCTGCGCCCGTGCCTATAATGAAGTTGTTATTTCGAGGGCTGATCGGGCCTTCATGATGAAACGGCCTTGGAGCCTCATCAGAATGGCAGAATGGCCGTGCCTTTCCCGATAGACTGACGCGCCCTCTGGCGGGGCGCGTCTTCCGCATCAGGACCGGGGACAGCCGCCGGGGCGATGGGGCGGTATGCCCGCGCGCGGCGGACGGGGGGATACTAGTTTGTACAATACAGGCATATTTGAGTTGTTGCTTGACTCGCGTGAATACCGCTGGCTTAAGACTGGCCAGCGGCCGGGGGCGGATCCGCCCGTCCGGCTGCTGCACGGGTTTACGCCCGCCCATAAGGTGCTGCTGATCGCCGCGCTGTTTCACGCCGGCTGGCCCGCGGGCCGGCGGTCGATGCTGGTGGTCGCGGCCGGAGCGCACCAGGCAGAGCGGCTGCGGGACGATCTCGCCGCAGCGCTGCCAGGCGAAACGGTGTTGCTCTTCCCGGCACGGGAGACGTGGCCTCATGAGGAACTGCCGGTGCCGAAAGAGGTGGCCGCGGCGCGCCTGTCGGTGCTGGAGCGGCTGGCCCGGCGCGAGCGGGTGCTGGTCGTGACCCCTGTGCAAGCCGCCGTAGAGCGGCTGGCCCCGAGCTCGACGTTCGCGTCCATGCTCCGTTCCGTCTCCGTGGGACAGCATGTGCGGCCCGAGGAGCTCGCGGCGCACCTTGCCCACGTTGGTTACGAGCGGGTGGACATGGTGGAGGCCAAAGGCCAGTTTAGCGTCCGGGGCGGGCTGATCGACGTTTTCCCCCTGACTGCTGCGCATCCGGTGCGCATCGACTTTTTCGACGACGAGGTCGATTCGATCCGCTGGTTTGATGTGGAGAGCCAGCGGTCCCTGGCGGCGGTCGAGAGCGTCGGGATCAGTCCCGCGTGGGAGGCGCCGCCGCCGGCCGATCCTGCGGCCGCCGCGAACGCGATCGAGGCGGCCGGCCACAAGCAGATTAACCGCCTGCGACGCGGGGGATGGGAGGGGCCTGCCGCCGAACTCGCGCAGAGGCTCGAATCCCATCTGGACGCGCTGCGGACGGGCCGCCGTTTCCCCGGCGTCGAGCAGTACAAGGCCTTCTTTTATCCTCAGCTGGAAACGCTGCTGGACTACGTGGGCGACGGACCGGTGGTGGTGGATGAGCCTGCCCGTACCCGGGAGCAGTTGCACCTGTTTCACACGGACTACGCCAACAATCACGCGGGGCTCTTGGAGCGCGGCCGGGTGTTGCCCCAAGCAGGCGCCTTGTTTATCGATTGGGAGGACCTCCTGCGCGCGGTTCGCCGTCGCCCCGCCGTGTTCACGTGTGGCCTCAAGCAGCACGTGCCCGGGCTGGAGGGCGTGCCCGAACTGGAAGCGTTCTCGCGCCCGGCCCCGACATTTCAGGGCAAGCTGGAGCCCTTTGTGGAGACGGTGCGGCATAGGCGCCGCCAGGGCTGGCGCGTCCTCGTGGCGGCGGCTGCGCCCGAGCGGGCCGAGCGGCTGGAAACGGTCCTCAAAGATGAAGAGATCCCGGTGCGTCGCCTGTTTGTCCCCGCTGCGGCCAACGGCCACGGGGCCGATGGCGCCCTGGCCGGAGCAGGTGGGACAGATGGCCGCCGCGCCGCGGACATGGACATCGCCAACCTCCCGGACGTTGCGGGCGCGAGGGGCAACGGCTCTCCCGGCGTGCCGCTCAAGACCAACGGCGCCATGCCCACGCCCGCCGGCTTACGTGCCCATGAGCCCGCGGCCCAGTTCCCCGACGCGGCCGCCGCAGCCCATGACGTAGACGGTGCTGCCGGTGCCCGGAGCGGCCCGGCGGGTGTGCTGCCCCTGGGCACCGTAACCGTGATTACCAGCGGTTTGAGCGCGGGGTGTGAGCTGCCCGAGCTTAGGCTCCTTCTCCTGACCGAGCTGGAAACGTTTGGCCAGCGCAAGACCCGTCGCTCCACTCGGCCCAAGAGCGCCGGGGCGCGCCTTGACGACCTCAAGGTGGGCGACCTGGTCGTCCACGTCAACCACGGCATCGGCCGTTACCTGGGCGTCGAGACGCTGGAGATCGCCGGCGTGCACAAGGATTATCTGGTGGTCCAGTACGCGGGCGAAGACAAGCTCTATGTGCCCACGGAGCAGGTAGGCCTGCTGCAAAAGTACATCGGCGTCGAGGGTCAAGAGGCCCGGCTTAGCCGACTTGGGGGCGGCGAATGGGCCCGGGTGAAAAAGCGGGTCAGCGAGTCCGTCAAGGAGCTGGCCCAAGGGTTGCTCAAACTGTACGCCGAGCGGGAGGCGCTGCCCGGTTACGCCTATGCCCCGGACACGGTTTGGCAGCACCAATTTGAGGAAGCGTTTCCGTACGAGGAAACGCCCGACCAGCTGCGGGCCATCGCGGAAATCAAGGCTGACATGGAGCGTTCCCGCCCGATGGATCGCCTGCTCTGCGGCGACGTGGGCTTCGGTAAGACGGAAGTGGCGATGCGGGCCGCCTTTAAGGCCGTCATGGACAGCAAGCAGGTGGCGGTGCTGGTGCCCACCACCATTTTGGCTCAGCAGCACCTGCGCACGTTCCGTGACCGGTTTGCCGCGTATCCGGTGCGCATCGAGGGGTTGAGCCGCTTCCAGTCGCCGGCGGAGCAGAGCCGCATCCTCAAGGGCCTCGCCGCCGGAAACGTCGACATCGTGATCGGCACCCACCGGCTGTTGTCCAAAGACGTCCGGTTTAAGGACCTCGGCCTTGTCATCGTCGACGAGGAGCAACGCTTTGGCGTCGCTCAAAAGGAGCGGCTCAAGGAGCTGCGCCGCTCGGTGGACGTGCTCACCTTGAGCGCAACCCCCATCCCGCGCACCCTGCATATGGCGCTCGCGGGGGTGCGGGACATGAGCCTGATCGAAACGCCGCCGGAGGACCGGTTTCCCATTCGCACCTACGTGGTGGAGTACGACGACGAGCTGGTCCGGGAGGCCATCCTGCGGGAGCTGGCCCGGGGCGGGCAAGTTTACTTCGTCCACAACCGGGTGCAGGACATCGAGCGCTTTGGCGAACGGCTGCGGGAACTGGTGCCGGAAGCCCGCATCGCCATCGCCCACGGGCAGATGGATGAGGACCTCCTCGAACGGGTGATGCTGGACTTCCTCAACGGCGAGACCGACGTGCTCCTCTGCAGCACCATCATCGAAACCGGCATGGACATCGCCAACGTCAACACCCTCACCGTCGATGAGGCGGACCGGTTGGGCCTCGCGCAGCTCTACCAGCTGCGCGGCCGGGTCGGGCGCAGCAACCGGGTGGCCTATGCGTATTTCACCTACCGCAGGGACAAAATACTCACCGAGGATGCGGAGAAGCGCTTGCAGGCCATCCGGGAGTTCACCGAGCTCGGGTCGGGCTTCAAGATCGCCCTGCGGGACCTAGAGATCCGGGGAGCGGGCAACCTGCTGGGGCCGGAGCAGCACGGCCACATCGCCTCGGTCGGCTTTGAACTGTACTGCAAGCTCCTGGAGGAGGCCGTGCGCGAGGTCAAGGGGGAGGTGGTCCAGGAGCCGCCGGATCCCGTTATCGACCTAAACGTGGACGCGTACGTCTCCGACGACTACGTGCCGGACCCGCAGCGAAAGGTCGAGGTCTACAAGAAAGTGGTCGGCATCCGCCGGACGGAGGACGTGGCCGACCTGCAGGAGGAGCTGGAGGACCGGTTTGGCCCCCCGCCCCCGCCGGTGAGAAATTTGCTGGCGGTGGCCCGCATCAAGGTGTTGGCCAAGGAACTGATGGTGGCCAGCATCAGCGGCGACAAGGACGAGGTCGCCATCCGGCTGCAGACCGGGGTAATCCTCCCCAGGGAAACCGTCCTGCACTTGAGCCGCAAGTTCCGGGGGCGGGTGCTCTTATCGCCCAGCCGGACCACCGTCGTCAAGGTGCGCAGCCGGGGCCTGGGCGAGCGGGACCTGCTCAAGCTGCTTGAGGAAGTGCTGCGGGAAATGCGGGCCGGGTGGCCTGCGGCCGGGACGAAGACCCAAGCCGACCCACCCCGGGTGCAGGCGGTCCATGGCGGCAGGGCCTGACGGACGAGGCCCCGACGCACGCAACAGTTGGCAATGGAGGGGGGGCAGCTCAAAGTGAAAGCAACCGGCATCGTGCGCCGCATCGACGACCTCGGCCGCGTCGTCATCCCTAAGGAGATCCGCCGCACCCTGCGGATTCGGGAAGGAGATCCCCTGGAGATCTTCGTGGACCGCGAGGGCGAGGTCATTCTCAAGAAGTACTCGCCCATCGGCGAGCTGGGCGACTTTGCCCAGGAGTATGCAGACTCGCTCCACGAGACCACCAACCACATCGCCCTGATCTCCGACCGGGACGCGGTAGTGGCCGTTGCCGGCGCGCCCAAGAAGCAGTGGATGGACAAGCCGGTGCCGTCTATCGTGGAAAAGGCCATGGAGGGCCGCCGGTCGATGCTTCTGCCCAAGGCGGGCGAGGCGGGACCGGCGTTGGAAGAGGATGACGATCAGATGTGGGCGTTTCACTCCATGGTGATCGCGCCCATCGTCGCCGAAGGCGACCCTATCGGCGCGGTCATCCTTGGCACGCGCGACCCGGACAAGAAGATGGGCGAGCTGGAACTGAAGCTGGTCGAGACGGCGGCCGGCTTCCTGGCCAAGCAGATGGAACAGTAGAGCAACAGCAGCAAACGAGACGGGAAAAGCCGGGCCTCCGGGGCATTGACGCACCCCGGAGGCCCGGCGCGTTGGCGGCACGTTTCGTGTTCCAGGTGCTTCTGGCCGTCCGCTATTCCTTTGCTTCTTCCCACAACGCGTCCATTTCGGCCAGCGTCATGTCTTCGAGCCGCCGGCCTTGCCCACGCGCCCGGGCCTCAATATGCTGGAAGCGCCGGCGGAACTTGGCGTTTGTGGCGCGGAGAGCCTGTTCCGGATCAATGTTGAGATAGCGGGCAACGTTCACCAGTGCAAACAGCACGTCGCCAAATTCTTCCGCGACGCGGGCCCGCGCCGCATCGGCCGTCTCGCCTTCTTCGGAGCTGGCCTGAGCCAGCTCGGCCAGTTCCTCGTGGACCTTTTCCCACGCCCCGGCCACGTCATCCCATTGGAAACCGACCCGGGCGGCCCGGTCTTGCAGCTTCTCCGCCTCAAGGAGCGCCGGCAGGTGCCGCGGGATCCCGTCCAAGAGAGACGCGACCTGCTCGGTCTCGCGGCCGGCTTTCTCCCGCTGCTTGATGGCTTCCCAGGTGCGCACGACCGCCGCCGCGTCCTCGGCATGCACGTCGCCAAACACATGGGGATGTCGCCGCAGGAGTTTCCGCACCAGGCCGTCCACCACGTCGGCCATGGTGAAGCGGCCGGTCTCCGACGCGATCTGGGCATGAAACACTACCTGCAGGAGCACGTCGCCCAGCTCCTCGATGAGGGCCGCGTCGTCACCCTCATCCAGCGCATCCAGGAGCTCGTAGGTTTCCTCCAACAGGTAGCGCCTGAGGCTAGCGTGGGTCTGCTGCCGGTCCCAAGGACAGCCCTCCGGCGAGCGCAGCCGGGCCATGATGTCTAGGAGCGGCTGCAGATCGGCCCGAGGGGAATCCGTCATGGATTACCGGCCAGCGACCATCTGCTTGAGGGATTTGCCCGCCTTGAAAGCCGGCACCTTGCCCGCCGGGATCTGGATCGCCTCCCGCGTCGCCGGGTTGACGCCGCGCCGAGACGCCCGGTTGCGCACCTCAAAGGTGCCAAAGCCGACCAGCGTCACCTTATCCCCCGCGGCCAACGCCTCGGCGATGGAGTCAAAAACCGCTTCCACCGCTGCCCCGGCCGTCTTCTTGGTCAGGTTGCTCTTTTCGGCGACCCGCGCAACGAGTTCGCTTTTGTTCACAGAAGGCGCCTCCTTTGGAAAGTTCTTCATTGGTGTCTATTCGGGGGGCCGGATCGAATTCCTCCTTGCGGCATAGCCTGGAACGCTTTATAGCACACTATACGGCACAATCCGAAGGAGGTGGAGGGCCATGGACAGCGCGCGGGTGCGGTCGATGGCCATCGTGGCCGTCGTGCTGTTGCTGGCGCTTGGAGGGCTCTTTCTGGCCAGGGGCCGGTCTTCCCAGGAGGACGGCGGCCAAGGAGCCGGGCGGGACGAGCCTACCGTCACGCTGGTCTTTGAGGACGGCCGGCGCGAAGAGATGCCGATGGAGCAGTACGTGAAAGGCGTAGTGGCTGGCGAGATGGGCCGGCTGCCACCCCGGGGCCAGACCGAGGAACAAGACTGGCCCGAGGAAGCCTACGCGGCCCAGGCGATTTTGGCCCGCAGCTTCGCGGTGCGGTATCTTGAGGAAACCGGCAGGAACGAAATTCCCGCGCAACACGAGGCGGCGCAGGCGTACAATCCCGACAACATCACGGAGGCCATCGAGCGCGGCGTGGAGCGGACGCGCGGCGAGGTAATGACGTACCAAGGGGAAACCGTGCGGGCGTGGTTTCACTCGTACAGCGGCGGGCGGACGGCCACAGCCCGGGAGGGCCTTGCCCAGGAGGAGGACCCGCCGTACATCAAGAGCGTCGACACGGGCGACAACCAGTACGTGCCGGAGAACGTGGCCAACTGGCAGGTGACCATGACGCTCGAGGAAGTCAGCGCCGCGTTGCGGGAACGTGACATCGACGTCGGCCGCGTGCAGGACATCCGCATTGCGGAGCGCGGCCCGTCGGACCGGGTGACCGCTTTTGAGATCGTGGGTACGAACGGCACCCGCACGGTGAGCGGCAATGACTTCCGCCTGGCGGTGGGCCCGGAGCGCCTGCGATCGACCCTGATCGACCGGTTTGAGGTGGGCAACGGGGTGCTGGCCGCCAGCGGGCGCGGTTTCGGCCACGGTGTTGGTTTGAGCCAGTGGGACGCCTACAAGCTCGCCAGGGAGGGCCGGTCGCCCGAGGAAATTGTGGAGTTCTTCTTTGAGGGCATCGAGATCCGCCGCCTTTGGGACTAACCGCAGCGGCCTGGGCGACTGTGCCCTCAAGGGCCCGAGTCATCCGCGGCCATGCCCCGGCATACGTATTACCGACGCCGTGGGGACAGGCGTCGCGCCGGGAAGGGGGTCGCTCTCGGGTGACGGACGAAAAGAAGGCGGTCGTGCGCCGCAAGCACCAGCTTTCCTTGAGAAACCGGGAAGCCCTGCAGGTGGAAGGAGTCGTGAACGTCGAGAGCTTCGACAACCAGGAAGTGGTGGTGGAAACCGACGCCGGCACCCTCTTTGTGCGGGGTGAGGACCTGCACATCAAGGAGCTCAACCTGGAAACCGGAGCCCTGGGCCTGACGGGCTTCGTCCACGGGCTTGAGTACGCCGGGGACAGCGTGGCGAAAAAGAGCAAGGGGCTGCTGGGCAGGCTCTTTAAGTGACCGCCCCTGACCGCGGCGTGGACGGCCGGCCTTCGGCGCGGGCTTTCACCCTTCGGGCGGCAGGCGCATACGATGGTGGGGTCTGTGGGATGACGCGCCTGCCGTTTGAGGTGAAGGCCGATGCCGTCGCTGATAGAACAGCTGCACGCGTTCGCCGTGACGTTGTTGGGCGGCGTGGCGATGGGCGTGCTCTTTGACGTCCTGCGGGTTGTGCGGGGCTTTGCCGGTCGCCGCGGGCCACTGGCGTGGGCCCTTGACCTGCTGTATTGGATCGTTGTGACGCCGTTGATGGCGGGGCTCCTGTTGGAGGCCAACCGGGGCGAGCTGCGGCTGTACGTCTTCGTGGGCATCGCCGCCGGTCTCGGCCTCTACTTTGCTTTCTTGAGCGCGCCCGTGCTGGGAGCGCTGCTGGCCGTCTCCCGCGGTGTTTCGGCACTGCTGGCGTGGGCGGCGCATCTAGGCATGATCGCCCTCACCCTGCCGGCCATGCTGTTGCGCAGTGCGTCCTGGCCGGGTGGTGCCGGGCGATGGCGCCGGGTCGGGCGGGAGGGCGGCACGCGCTTGGCGTGGCGATTCCCCTGGCGCGCGGGCCTGGCCTGGCGGCGCCGCTGACACGGCCCGTGTCCCGATTTCCTGCGGATCCCTTTTGGCTGCGACCGCCATGGCCTGTCCAGCTGCGGAAAGGGATCGCTTCCCGCCGCGTCGAACGCGCCTCCACACGGACTGCCAGTCCGGAGGGATGAGTATGGTCCGTAAAGGGGGCCGTCTGCGCGTCAAGCCCCGCTTTTTCGTGTTGATCGGGGTGTTCTTCCTGGCGGTCTATCTGGTGTACGGCTATGTCGACGGTTTCCTGCGCATGCGGGCCATGCGGGCGGAGCTCGAACGGGTCCGGGCCGAGATCCAGCGCTATCAAGAGCTCAACGCCCAACTTCGCGCGGAGATCGAACACTACAACAGCGACGAGTACATCGAACGGGTTGCCCGCGAGGAGCTCGGCTTGGTGAAACCTGGCGAAACCCCGGTCATCGTCATCGAGGGCGCACGCCTGCCATCAAGGTAAAGCGCTCCAAGTTTGACCGATTGCCGGAACAGCAGACAAGCAGGACCGATCCCATTGATTGACACAAAAATTCTCAACACGTATAATAGTGGTGTCCGCGGACGTCCCCGCGGTAACTCTACAGAGGAGGAATTTGTTTCCGCATGACCATTGAGGTTGGCAGCATTTTGGAGGGGAGGGTCACCGGCATCACCAACTTCGGCGCGTTCGTCGAGTTGGGTGAGGGAAAGACTGGTCTGGTGCACATCTCGGAGGTTGCTGACGACTACGTTCACGATATCAAGGACTACCTCAAGGAAAACGATATCGTGAAGGTCAAGGTCATCAACATCAAGGACGGCAAGATCGGTCTTTCCATCCGCCAGGTGAACAACCCTTCTCCAGCTGCCCGCAAACCGGCACGCGGCCGCGGCCGGGGACCCAAGTCCTTTGAGGATAAGCTGTCGCGGTTTTTGCGCGAGAGCGAGGAGCGCCTCGCCCACCTGCGCAAAAGCACCGACGCGAAGCGAGGGGGCCGGGGCACCCGCAGAGGTTTCTAATACAGCCGGTTTGTTGCCATTTTGAGCTTGATCAAAAGCATCCCCTCGGGGATGCTTTTTTTATGGGAAGGGAAGGTGGCGCCGATTTCAACCACCAAGGACATGCGCATCATTGCCCGCCAGCTGGGCAGGAGGCCCCGGCCGGGGACCGACGTCTGCCGCCGGTGCCGTTACGGGTTTCCGCAAGTGGTCATCTCCCCGCCGGTCGTCCGGGACGGCTGCCGCTGGGACATCTTCCCGACCGTCTACTGGCTCACGTGTCCCCACTTGATCGCTGCCATCGGCCGCCTGGAAGCACAGGGCTGGATTGGCCGCTATGAAAAGCGCTTGGCCGAGGAGCCGCACTTCGCTGAGGCGCTGGCCGCATCCCACGCGGCGGCGGCCGCAGACCGGCTGCGCCGGGTCCCGGCGGAGTGGCGGGACGCTCTTGAGCGCGACTACCCGCGCCTGTGGCAGTCCCTGGCCGAAACCGGTGTGGCGGGCATCCGCTCGCGCTCGGGAGTCAAGTGCCTGCATGCCCATTACGCCGACTACGTGGGCCGAGGGGATAACCCCATCGGGCGCGCTGTCGAGGCG
>LZRQ01000080.1 GCA_002159155.1 Firmicutes bacterium ZCTH02-B6 | reverse complement strand
GGTCAGCACGCGCTCTTCTACGAGTTGGAAATGGAGGACCCGTACTATACCATTACCATCGACGCCAAGACCACGATGATTGCCGTCGCCACCGTCAGCCAGGCTGTGCGTTTCGTCCACGCCATGCCCCTGTCCTCCCGGTTACCTCTCTTTCCGCATACGCGCTGGCCGTGGCGTCCGAGCTCAAGAAGGCGAGGACGCGGCCAACTACTACATTGAATCCAGCGGCAATGTGCCCGGGATCATGACCATTCACCGGGCGTGGGTCATGTGGCGGACGTACGACGCCATCTACACACCCGACTGGGGCACCGGCCGGTGACGGGCGGCCCGGCGCGGTTGCGCATCTCCGTGGTCGCGTCGGCGGACAACCCGGATGTGCTCGCCATCCAACCGGGCGATTTCTAGGCTCGGGGCAGGCCGGCGGGCGCACCCCCGGGCGGCGATGTTCACTGCAGTGCTACAACAGGAGGTTTTGGAAAACGTGAAGCGGTTGGTCGGTTGGCTGGTCTTTCTGCTTGCATTTTTGGTGGCTATGTCGATGGGCTTGGCCGCCGTGGCGACGGCCCAAGAGGCGTCGACGGGGGCGGAGTCCGCCGAAGACTACCACCGCATCACCGGCTTCCGTTCGGCCCGCTTTGGCATGACGCCCGATGAAGTGCGGGCGGCCATCCAACACGACTTTGGGGTTTCCGAAGATGCCATCGTGCCCATGTTCAACCTGGAGCAGGGCACCCTCATTTTGGGCGTCGCGGTGCCCAGCCTCTCTCCTGGACCCGGACCAGCGCAAATCTACTACATTTTCGGGGCGAGCACGGGCCGGCTGATGTACATCAACGTGGTATGGGCGACGTCAGAGGAACCGACGGACCAGGAGCGGGAGCGCGTCGTCATCGCAGGTCTGCAGCTGGCCAACTACTTCCAGCGGCTGCGGTGGAAGCCGGAGGGCGCGGTAGCCAATGTATCGGTCAGGCCCGGGGAAGTGGTGGCCTTTGCGGGGGTGGACCCGGACAACGCGGGCGTACAGGTGATCATGCTGGGCGTACCCATGTTGGACGAGGAGGGCAATCTGGTGCCGCTGGAGGGGCCGTCGTTGCTGCAGGTGTCCTACGCGGCCCGGTTTGGCGAGCCCGACGTGACGGTGATTGAGCCGGGCTCCTTCTGAGACGCTCCTTGTAGACGGGTATCTCCCCAAGCGAGCGGGGCGCCCCGCCCGCTAGCTGATCCTCAGCGGGTGCGGGTGCCCCGTGTCGCGCAGGCGAGCCAGTTGCTCCCAGCAGACGCGCGCACCGCTCCCATGTCCTAGCTGCTCAAACCGCTCCGCAGCCGTGCGCAGGCAGTGCTCCGCCTCGGAGAGGTCGCCGCGGACGGCGGCAACGCAACCCTTGGCTTGCCAGCAGAGGGCGGCTCCCTCGCCGGCGCCCGTTTCTTCCGCCAAGCGCAAGCCGGCTGTTACGGCCTCGGCGGCTTTGTCCAACTGTCCGCTGGCGGCGTACGCCCGGGCGAGGAAGGCGTACACGAACTCACGGCGGGTGTACACTTGTCCCCGTTCGGAGGCATCCAGTGCGGCTTCTAAAGCCGCGGTGGCCGCGGGGAGGGAGATCTCGAGGTCGCCCGTCTTGTCCGCGCCGGCTTCCACGAGTTCCAACACGGAGGCACCAAGCCACAGGGCGGCCAGCATTTCGTTGGCCGGGTCCTCGGCCTCCCTGGAGATGGGCAATGCCTCCCTGGCGAAGGCCGCCGCCTGTCGCCATTGTCCGCGCCAGTACTCCACCGTCGCGGCCACGATGAGGTACTTGCTGGTCAGGGACTGGTACCCTTGCGCGGCTTCCTCCTGTTTCATGTCCTCCAAGCAAGCCAGCGCCTTGTCAAACTCGCCGGCTGCTGCGTAGCAGGAGGCCAGTGCGCCGTGGACGGAGGTGCCGGGTTTCAGGATTTCCCCGGCCAGCGCTTCGCGAACCTTTGTCAGATGTACAATGGCGCGCCGCACGTCGCCGACGATGGCGTAGCCCGCGCCCTGCCAGACCTCCAGGGCAAAGGCGAGGCGCCTGTCTTTTGAGGCCAGGGGCGCCATTTCCGCAGTCAATGCCAAAGCTTCGCGGCAACGACCCTGGAGGACCAGGGAATCGATGTGCAGCATCCGGATGCGGGGCAGGAATTCAACGGCGCCGATCTCTTGGGCCAAGCGGGCGGCCGCCAAAAGGCGTTGGTCCCGCAAGGCTGCCGGCGACCAGCGGTCCAGCTTGATGGCCTGGAGCTCCAACTCCAGCCGCTCTCGGCGGCGATCATCGGTCGGCGGCAGTTGAGCGAGGCAGTGCAGTGCCGTATTGAGATAATCCAGCGCCGGGCGAAACGCATAGAGCCGCTCCGCGGCGGCGGCAGCCTTACGGGCCCAGTTTAACCCGTCTTCCCAGAGCTGGCCCTGCACCGCGTGGGTGACCAGGCTGGCTAGGCGGTGCGGATCGGCCGTCTCTGACGCGAGACTGGCTGCGTCCGGCGCCGTCAAGTCCTGGACCAGCGCCGCATGCGCCTGGCGATGGCGGTAAGCCAAGCGAGCCGGCGACATGTGGCCCACCACCACTTGGCGAAAGACGTCGTGGGTGAAGTCAATGTGGCCTTGCGGGGTTTCCATGATGATGCCCGCCCGCGCAAGCTTGTCGAGAACAGGTACGACGGTGGCCTCAGGAAAATGGGTCGCGCGGGCCAGTTGTTCCAGTGTCGCGCCGCGATCGAATACGGCCAGCGCTTCGGCCACTTCGGCCGCTTCCTCTCCCAGCCGGGCGAGGCGGGACAGCACCAGGTTTTGCATGGTAGGCGGCACCCCTACGGGCTCTGAGCCCGCGTCTTCCCCCCGCTCCCGCAGCATGGCAATGAGCTCGACGGTGTAGAGGGGATGCCCTTTGGTCTGGGCGTAGACGCGGCTCGCCTGGGCAGCCCCATGCTCGGGGAAGAGCCTATCGGTGAGGGCCAACGTGGCCTCAGGCGTCAGATTGCCCAAGGAGATGCGGGCGGCGCGCCCCTCCCGTTCGAGGCCCACCAGCGCCTGGTGCAAAACGGGTGATTCCTCGCCCTCCCGCACGGCCGCCACTGCCACAAGCCGCAGTTGGCTGGCCGGCCGGCGCAGGAGGTAGTCCAAGAGGGCGATGGTGAAGGGGTCTGCCCACTGCAGGTCGTCCAGCGCCAGCAGCACCGGCTGTGGGAGCAAGCTCAGGAAGCGGGCCACGGCCTGGAAAAGCCGCAGCTGGTCGTCGCCAGACCCCATGGGCAGGGGTGGGTACAGGTCAGGTCGCCTTTCGAAGATGTCGGGCACGATGCGCCCGAGTTCCCGCAACCAGACGTCGGGGAGTCCAGACCATACGTGTTGCGACGCGGCCTGCGCCGACCCCAGAGCGTCGGCCAGCGCGGCGTAGGGCACGTTGGCCATGGACTCGTAGGCCCGGCCCGCGAGGATCGTGGGAATGTCAGCCCCGTGCAGGGCGTCTTTGGCGAGCGCCTGCAAAATTTCGGACATCAACCGGGTCTTGCCGACGCCGGCCTCGCCCACCAGGAGAATAATGCGGCTTGGGCCTTGCAAGGCTGTGCGGCTGATAAGGGACCGGAGTTGGGCGTATTCGTCGTCGCGCCCCACCAGGGGCGGTACAGGGCCCGGCCCTGCCAGCGACATTTCTGGCCGTACACGCTGTACGGAGGGCTCAGACGCGGCAGAATCTCTCTCCCGACGGGGGTCGGGACGAAGATCGGTCACTGTTGCGGTCGCCCCAGCCGTGCCCCGGACGATTTCCATCAGAGCCAGGGTGGCCTCGTCGGGTGTTGTGCCTAGCTCTTCCTCTAGCACGCGGCGACAGCGCTCAAACTCGGCCAGGGCCCCAGACCGGTTTCCTTGCCGAAAGAGGGCCTCGATGAGTGCCCGGTAAAACGACTCGTGGACCGGGTCGACTTCCAGGCCCCGGCGCGCGCAGGCCGCCACCTGATCCCAGCGGCCGTCAGCGCGCTCGGCCGCGATGAGCCGGTCGCAGGCTGCCACTACCCGCACTTCCCAGCGGCGGCGCTCGGCCAGCAGCCACTCTTCATACAGTTCGCTGTCGGGGGAGAAGCCGTCGAGGAAGGGGCCCCTCCAGAGCGCGATCGCCTGGCGGTAGTGCTCCTTTTGGCGTGGATCCAGGGGCGCAGCGGGGTCCGTCTCCACCCCTTTTGTCCACTGCAGAAAGTCCCCGACATCCGTGGAAAACCCGGCGTCGGGGTTCCAGCCTAGCTGCGTCGCTGACCGGCGAACGCAGTCCAGCGGAACCTCCCCCCGCAGCCGGGAGATCATCGTGTTGAAATCCCGTCGCGCCGAATCCGAGGGCTGGTTGGTCCACAAAAGCCCGTGCAGATGCCCCCGCGGATACATCCGGTCGGGATTGGCCGCCAAATAGCACAGCAGGGCCAGCCCCTTGCGGGACTTTATGTGGACGGCTGCGGACCCACGCAGGAGCAGCGGTGGGCCCAGCAAAAGAAGGCGGTACTCCACAGCAATCCCCCTAAGGCCCGGAATCGCGGCATCCAGCGGCTAGAACGCAACCTTCATGGCCTTTTCGAACCGGTTCGGCTTGCAGGTTGGCTTCTTGTTGCCGCGCCCACACACGACCCACGCCGTTCCGCCAAACGGTGCCGTCGAGATGTAATCGCCCTGTAATCGCTGTGTAATCGAGAGGCGGCCACTATGTAAGCGGCTGGCGTTAGCCTTATGTTTATAAAGGCACTAGCCACTCGTAGTACCGCAGGGCAAACCGCCAACTTGGCCTGGGGGGTAGGGTGCACTTTTGGGGGCAGGGTTCGCACCTGGTCTCCGAAGTTGCACCATTGGCAAACGGCCGAGTGGAGGTTTGTCTATCCTCCCCATTTCCACAGCGACCGTAGTTTTTCCACTATTTTCGGTGCGAGAGGGCATGTCCCTGCCGGCGGCAGCGCGGCTTTCTCCCGGGTTGCCCGCCAGGTCCGGCGGGCAACCCGCACAGCATGGCCCTGACCCTGAATTCGTTGGGCCGTCGCCAAGCCGCTGTGTTCCCTAAGCTCTTACGGCAGGCGTCCCCTACTTCTTGAAGGCCTCCTCGAAGCCCCGGGCGGACGGCGGAAAGTCGATCTCCCGCACGAAGCGGGCCGCATCCCGCGCTCCGTACTCCCGGTCCATGCCGCTGTCTTCCCACTCCACCGACAGCGGGCCCGTGTAGCCGATATCGTTTAGGGCGCGCATGATCTCCTTGAAGTTGACGTGCCCGTGGCCCAAGGAGCGAAAGTCCCAACCGCGCCGGGGATCCCCGAAAGGCAGGTGCGATGCGAGTATGCCCCGCTTGCCGTCCAGCATGACAGCCACGTCTTTCATATGGACATGAAAGATCCGGTCCGGGAACTCCCGGATGAAGGCTGCCGGGTCCACGCCTTGCCAGAGCAGGTGGCTCGGGTCAAAGTTGAACCCAAACGCGGGGTGTCCATCGACAGCCTCCAGCGCCGCGTGGGCCGAGTAGAGGTCAAACGCGATCTCCGTGGGATGTACCTCCAGGGCAAAGCGGACTCCGTGGGCGTGAAATTCGTCCAAAATCGGTCCCCAGACCTCCGCGAAGCGGCGGTACCCGGCCTTGATCTGCTCCTCGGTCACCGGCGGGAAGGGATAAATCCATCGCCAGATGGACGACCCGGTGAAACCGGTGACGACACTAACCCCCAGGTGACGGGCAGCTCGCGGCGCCAGCTGCATCTGCTGGATGGCCCAAGCCCGCTTGGCTTCCGGGTCGCCGCGGTGCTGTTGGGGCACCCAGCCGTCGGAGCGCTCGTCGTTGGGGTCCAACACTAACTGACCGATGAGGTGGGAACCAATGGCCCACACGCCCAGGCCGTGCTGGGCCAGCAATGCCCGGCGGCCGGCCGCGTAACTGGGGTCGGCAGCCGCCAGTCCGATGTCGAAGTGGTCGCCCCAGCACGCGAGCTCGAGCCCGTCGTAGCCGAACTCCCGGGCCTTTGGTGCGAGCTCCGCCAAAGGCAGATCTGCCCATTGCCCGGTAAAGAGGGTCACCGGACGCCGGTTGTTGCTGCTCGCCGTCCCGTTGTGCATGACAGTCCGCTCCTTTCGTTCAGAACTTGACCCACATAGCGCCCGCGCGAGCGCTCTCCACCGCTCTGTGAATGAAGCGCACGCCAACAGCCCCGTCTTCCACGGTCGGGAAGTCGAGATCCATGGGATCGGGTTCACGGGCGGCCGCTTTGGCGGCCACCGCGCGGGCAGCGCTGCGGTAAATGTTGGCGAAGGCTTCGATGAAAGCCTCAGGATGGCCGGCCGGCAGGCGTGAGAAGTGCGCGGCCACAGGGGACAAGTAAGGGGCGCCGCGCCGGTAGACATTTGCCGGACCGGTGTTGGACCGGACGATCAGCGTGTCGGGATCGCGGTGCTGCCACTCGAGGGACGCCCGGCGGCCGTACACGCGAATGCGCAGGTCGTTTTCCTCTCCGGTCGAGATCTGGGATACATACAGCACGCCCTTGACGTCTTGTTGCCACCGCACCAGCATGTTGGCGTCGTCGTCCAGCCGGCGTCCGGGGACGAAGGTCGTCAAGTCCGCACACAGCTCCTCGATATGGAGCCCGGTGATGTAGCGGGCCAGATGCTCCGCATGGGAGCCGATGTCACCGGTAGCCCCCCGGCCCCGGCCTGCGCCGGGTCGGTGCGCCACGCCGCCTGTTTGCTTTCACCCTCCACGGGTTCGCTTAGCCACCCTTGCGGGTACTCGACGACAATTTTGCGGAGCTCCCCCAATTCGCCCCGGGCAACCAGTTCGCGAGCTTCCTTAACCATGGGATAGCCGGCATAGGTATAGGTGACGGCAAACACCAGGTCGCGTTCCCGGGTCAGCCGGACCAGCTCTTCGGCTTCCTCAACCGTATTGCAGAGCGGCTTGTCGCAGATGACGTGGAAACCCCGTTGGAGACATGCCCGCGCGATCTCGTAGTGCAGATGGTTGGGTGTGACGATGGCCACAAGCTCCATGCGCTGGTCGGCCGGCAAGGCGCTTTCTTGCTCGAGCATCTCTTGCCACGAACCGTAGACCCGCGACGGCGGCAGTCCCAGCGCGGCCCCTTGGGCGCGTGACTTGGCGGGATCGGACGAGAAGGCGCCGGCCACCAGCACCAATTCGCCGTCCAGCGCGGCCGCTTTGCGGTGCACCTGGCCGATGAACGCTCCAGGCCCGCCGCCCACCATCCCGTAGCGTACGGCGCGGCGTGTGGTTTCCACGATGGTCACCCTCCCTTTCCTTTTAAGCAGTGCCCGGCCAGTCCGGGTCCGCCTTGTTCTCAAAAGGCTTTGAATAGACGTTTCGTTCACGCTCCACAAAGTCCTGCGCGCCACTGGCAAGTGAGGGAATCGATTACATGCCAACGAGTAGACGAAGGATACTGTAACATCGTAACATTTTAGGAGGATGATGGACTCGTGTGGAGAAAAATCCGGTAATCGATTACGGCGTAGTCGGTCTCGATGCAAGGAGGCGGGCGCGGTGCGCTTTGGAGTGAACACGTTCATCTGGGAGTCGCCCCTGTCGACGGCTCATGTCGAAGCGCTGGCCGACAAGGCGGCGCAGCTGGGCTGCGACGTGTTGGAGCTCGCCTGCGAAGACCCTGCGCTATTGGATTTTCCGCGCGTGCGTGACGCGCTCGCTGCCCGCGGCCTCGAGCCGGTGGTGTGCGGTGCCTTCGGGCCCGGACGTGACATCTCCAGCGACGACGCGTCCGCTCGCCAAGGCGGAGTCGCCTACATCCGGCAGTTGATCGACGCCGCGGCTCTTGTGGGTGCCGGGATCGTTTGCGGACCGATGTACTCGCAGACCGGAAAGGCGCGCCTGTTGTCCGACGACGCCCGCGGGGCCGAGCGCCGGCGGGCTGTGTCCGCGCTCAAAGGTCTGGCAGACTACGCCGCCGAACGGGGCGTGCGGTTGGCGCTCGAGCCTCTCAATCGTTTTGAGACCGACATGATCAACACGGTGCAACAGGGCATGGACTTCCTCGCCGAGGTCGACCACCCTGCGGTCGGCCTGCACCTGGACACGTTCCACATGCACATCGAGGAGAAGTCGCCGGCGGGCGCGGTGCGTTTGGCGGGCGACCGGTTGTTTCACTTCCACGCGTGTGAAAACGACCGCGGGGTGCCCGGCACCGGGCAAGTAGCCTGGGAGTCGATCGCTCTCGCCCTCCGGGAGACCGGTTACGATGGCGCGGTGGTGATCGAATCGTTTACCCCTGCGGTGCGCTCCATCGCCCAGGCCGTATGCCTGTGGCGGCCCATCGCTCCGGATCAGGACAGCATCGCCCGGGAAGGCCTGCGCTTTTTGCGGCAGCTGTTTGTGGACTGACGGAGAAACCGACCAACGGGGGCGGACCAATGGCGGCAAACAGTGCCAGCCCGAGGCAGGGACAGCGGGGCGGCCAGCCCATTCTGGAAATGCGGGGCATTACCAAGCGGTTTCCGGGCGTTGTGGCCCTGGACGGTGTGTCCTTTGACGTTCGGGCGGGCGAGGTCCACGCGCTGGTCGGGGAAAACGGCGCGGGCAAATCCACGCTCATGAAAATTTTGGGCGGCGCGTATGCACCCGACGAAGGCACCCTTCTCCTCGACGGGCGGCCCGTTTCTTTCTCCCACCCTTGGGAAGCGCAACGGCAAGGGATCAGCATCATCTACCAGGAGTTCAACCTGCTGCCGTACCGCACGGTGGCGGAAAACATCTTCCTCGGCCGGGAGCCGCTCCGGCGAGGGCTTGTCGACTATGGCCGTCTCCACCGGGACACCGCTCACCTGCTGGCCCGGCTCGGAGTTGAACAGTGGATCGAGCCGGACACGCTGGTAAAGGACTTGCCGGTGGCCCACCAGCAAATGGTGGAAATCGCCAAGGCGCTTTCCTTCTCCTCCAAGGTCCTGGTCATGGACGAGCCGACCGCCGCCTTGACGGACCGGGAAGTAGACCTGCTCATGGGTCTTGTGCGGCAACTGCGGGACGAGGGGCTGGCCATCGTCTACATTTCCCACCGCTTCAAGGAGATTTTTGCCATCGCCGATCGCATCACGGTGCTCAAGGACGGCCGAAAAGTGGGTACCGTGGACGCCAGCGAGGTTACGCCGGACGATCTCATCCGCATGATGATTGGCCGGCCGCTGGACGCCTTTTACCCGGAGTATGCCCGGCCGGAGGACATCGGGTCTCCTCTGTTGGAGCTGGCCGGCGCGGGCAACGACGTGCTGGACGACATCAACCTGACCGTTCGAGCGGGGGAGATCGTGGGGGTGGCGGGCCTGCAAGGGTCCGGCCGCACCGAGCTCCTGCGCGCCATTTTCGGGATCCAGCCCTTTACCCGCGGTACCATGCGCGTGCGGGGCCAGGAGGTACGAGTCCGTTCGCCTTTGGAAGCGGTGCGGCTGCGCATGGGGTTTCTCACGGAAAACCGCAAAGAAGAGGGGCTCGCTTTGCTGCAGCCGGTGCGCGACAACACCTTGCTGGTGCACCGGGCGCTGCGCCCGCTGCTGGCCCGCGCCGACGGCGTGCTCTCGGTGGCGCAGCTCACGGGGCGCGTCGACTTGCGGGCCGCCGGCCTGCATCAGGAAGTGCAGTACTTAAGCGGCGGCAACCAGCAAAAAGTCGTCCTGGCCAAGTGGTTGGCTGTGGACGCGGATGTGCTTTTGTTCAGCGATCCGACCCGCGGCATCGACGTCAACGCTAAAGCCGGCATCCACCGGCTCATCCGCTCGCTGGCCCGCTCGGGCAAGGCCATCTTGATGGCCAGCTCGGACTTGCCCGAGGTTATCGGCATGAGCGACCGCATTTTGGTCATGTGGGACGGTCGCATCTACGGCGAGCTGCCGGCGGGGGCTACGGAAGCGGAGATTATGGCGCTGGCCACGGGCCAGAGAAAAGGCGGGCGATCGGCATGAGCGGATACGTGATCCGCAAACCGGGGCGGGCCGGGCTGCCGCCTGCGTTTTTGTTCCTGGCCGGCGCTTTCGTCGCCGCCTGGGTGCTGGTCTCCCTCTTTGGGCGCGGTCAGTTCCTCTCCGCGGCCAACATCAGCAACATCTTTGTGCGGTCCGTGGCGCTGGGCATCGTGGCCGTGGGCCAAAGCTTTGCCATCCTGGGCGGCTCCATTGACTTGTCCGTTGCCCACCTCATCAGCGTCACCGCCGTGATGGCCTCCTTCATCATGCAGGGGGACCCCGCCAACATCGCTCGGGCCATCGTGGTGGTAGCGGCCATCGGCCTCGGCGTCGGGCTCTTGAATGGCCTCATCATCACCAAGCTGCGGGTCAATGCCCTCATCGCGACGCTGGGAACGGGGCTGTTCATGCAAGGTCTTTTGAGCACCAGTTTCCAGAACTTCGCTGGAGCGGTGGCGCCGGAATTTGAAGTGCTGGCGTACGGTACGTGGGGCCCGGTGCCTATCCCCGTCGTGGTGCTGCTGGGGGTGGTCGCCCTCGGCGCCTTGGTCATGCACCGCACCCGCTTTGGCGCGCGCCTGTACGCGGTGGGAGGCCACGCGGAGGTGGCGCGCCTATCGGGATTGCGCACCGACCGGGTCTTGATCGGGGCTCACATCATCGCGAGCCTCAGCGCGGTGTTGACCGGACTGTTCATCGCCGCCCGCCTCGGAGCGGGGGCGCCGTGGGTGGGACAGGACGGCGTCTACGACTTGGAGTCCATCGCAGCCGTCGTCGTGGGGGGAACGGCGCTGGCCGGCGGCCGGGGTGGGGTGTTGGGCACGCTGGCGGGAGTGCTCATTTTCAGCATTATGGACTCCATGTTCAACCAGCTCGGCACCGGCGCCTTTCTGAAGCAGGTGTTTCGCGGTTTCATCATCATCGCCGCCGTAGCCAGCTATTCCGTTAGGTCGAGAGAGGAAGTCGGCTGACGGCATGAGGGGCGAGTGACCCGATGACGGACGCGCGACCGGCAACAGTCCAGGAGCCTTCTCGAAGCGCCGCGGGCCGGCGGTGGTGGGCGATGGTGCGGCGTGTGCCGCCTATCTTTGTGGTGCTCTTGGCCATTTGCGTTTGGATCAGCTTGCTCAATCCGCGGTTTGCCACCGTACCCGGTTTCATGTCGTTTCTGATGCGGGCGGCACCGGCAGCCATCCTCGCTGCCGGCCAGTTGTTTGTCATCGTTGCGGGCGGCTTCGACTTGTCGGTGGGCTCCCTCATCACCTTGGTGGTGTTGGGGAGCTCGATGCTCATAGACGGCGATCCGGCCAATACCGCGTGGGTTATCGCGGTCATGTTCCTCATCGGTATCGCGGTGGGCGTGTTCAACGGCGCCGTCACCAGCTGGCTCAAGGTTCCCTCCTTTATCACCACGCTAGGCATGCTGGTCACCCTCAAGGGTTTCGCACTGCTTTGGACCGGGGGCGCGCCCAGAGGCTTTTTGCCCAACAACTTTCGCGTGTTTGGGCGCAACCGCCTGACTGGCGTCCCGCTGCTGGACGAGGTGCCTTACGCGGTCATCATCTTGCTGGTCGTCGCCGTGGTGGCCACATACCTCCTGCACCGCACGGGGTGGGGCAAGCAGTTGATCGCGCTCGGCGACAACCCACGGGCGGCGCGCCTTTCGGGCGTTCCCACGGCAAAGGTGCGCATCTTGGCCTTCGTGGCGTCGGCCACGTCTGCCGTGATCGCTGGGATCCTGTTGGGTGGCTTCTCCGGCGTTTCCACCAACGTGGGAGACGGGCAGGAGTTGGGTGCCATTTCGGCGGCGGTGTTAGGCGGAGCCAAACTCTTAGGCGGCCGTGGCACGATGCCTGGCGCCATCGCCGGGGCACTGACCTTGCAGGCGCTGTTTACGCTGCTAAACCTGTTGGGATGGCCCAAGCCCCTCCGGGACGGGCTGCAGGGGGTCATCATCATCGGGGCGGTGGCCTACACCGCATGGCGGGAGCGGCGGAGCTGATCGGACAGCCGCCGCCTGCCACTGGAGCGATACAAGCCAGACCACGGGGAAGGGGGGATGTGACGGCGGCAGAGGCCATCAGTACTGGAGGCGTCGGAGTCGTCAAGAGGACCGAAAGGAGGAACCCGCGGATGCAGCGCAAAGAGATGGTCGCCTTGGTCTTGGCCGCGGCATTGCTGTTGTCGGCTATGCCGCAGGCAGGTGTGGCGCAACGGGTTTCGGAGTTCTGGGACCCCGATGAGTTCGCCCGCCAGATGGCCTTGCTCGAGATGGAACCGGTCGGCCCGCCCGACAAGCCGTGGCTGCAGGCCTTGGACCCCACGTGGGTGGACACGTCACAGTATAAGAAGGATCCGCCGTGGACCATCTGCTTCTCCAACGCGGGCCTGTTCAACCCATGGCGCGTGGTCGGTTTCACCACCATGCAGGCGGCGGTGGAGGCCAATCCCCTGATCAAGGAGTTCATCGTGCTGGACGCGGAAGGGCGCGACGAGAAGCAGATCGCCGACATTGCGGACTTGGTGGCCAGCGGCCGGTGCGACCTGCTGATCGTGTCGCCCATGACGACCGCCGCCCTCACGCCTGCCGTGGAACGGGCAGCCCAGCAGCTGCCGGTCATCGTTTTTGACCGCGGCGTCAACACCCGCGCGCCGATCACCTTCATCAGCCCCATCGGCGGTTACGCTTTCGGCGCTCAGGGGGCCCGCTTCATCGCCGAACAGCTGCCGAACGGGGGCAAGGTTCTGGCGTTGCGCATTTCGCCCGGCGTGGACGTGCTTGAGACCCGCTGGTCCGCCGCGGAACGGATCTTTGCCGAAACGAACTTGGAGATCATTGGCGTGGAGTTTACCAACGACGACCGGGCCGTGGCCAAGTCCATCGTGACCGACTACCTGCTGCGCTACGGGCAGATCGACGCGGTGTGGATGGACGCCGGCGCCACCACCGTCGCCGTGCTGGAAGCCTTCGAGGATCTCGGTTACGAGATTCCGGTTTTTACCGGCGAGGATCAGCAGGACGTGCTGGTGAAGTGGTATGAGGAAGGCCTGACGGGTATCGCACCAACGTATCCCACCTTCCAGTGGCGCACCGCCGTCGAGGCGGCTGTCATGGTGCTGTCGGGCCAGCCCATTCCCGGGCCTGAGTGGAAGCTCCCGCAGCCGACCATCACCAACGAAACACTGGCCCAATACTTGCAGTACAACATGCCGCCGCAACATTATGCCTTGTGCGGCTGCGAGGACTTGCCGGGCTATCCCCAGCGCTGGGGCGGCCGGTAAGACCACACCCGGTATCCGTTCCGAAGGGCAAAGGTGAGGCAGGGGGCCGCCACGGCCCCCTCCTTCTTGAGCGCTCTCTCTTTTTTGTATACTTGTTTGATACACTGCAGGTTCAGATGCGGAGTTGATGCGCCTTGGTCACGATGAAGGACGTCGCCCGCCTGGCGGGGGTTTCGACGGCAACGGTGTCCCGGATTCTCAACGACCCCGAAGCTGGGAAACCAGAAACACGGCGCCGGGTGGCGGCGGCGGTGAAGAAGCTGGGATACGAGCCCAACGTGTCCGCGAGAAACCTGCGGATTCAGCGGACAGCCACCATCATTGTCGTGCTGCCCGACATCAACAACCCGTTCTTTTCCTTCATCGTCCGGGGTATTGAGGATGTGGCCCACGAGGAAGGGTTCTCGGTGTTGTTGTGCAACACCGACAACGACCTCGAGCGGGAGCTCGAGTACACCAAGATTATCGGGCGGCGGGGTGCCGACGGTGCCATCTTCTTGACGGCCCGGGTGAGCAGTCCCCATATCCTTACCATGGCCGAGCGGGTGCCGGTGGTGCTGGCGTGCGAATACATCGAGGGCGCGGTGTCGCAAGTGTCCATCGACAACGTGGCCGCGGCTATGGACGCGACGCGGCACCTTATCCAGCTCGGGCATAAGCGCATCGGCTACGTCAACGGCCCGCCGGACGTCGTCCTTTGCCGCGACCGGCTGCGCGGCTACACGCTGGCGCTGCAGCAGGCAGGACTGCCGTTTGAGGAGGAACTGATCGCTACCGGCACCTTTTACCTCGAGAGCGGCGTCGACGCCGCCCGCCGCCTCTTGAGCCTGGACCATCCGCCGACCGCTGTCTTTTGCGCCAACGATGAGATGGCCATCGGGTTCATCAAAGAGGCGTATGCCATGGGTAAGCAGGTGCCCGGCGATGTGGCCGTCGTCGGCTTTGACGATATCCGCTTTGCCGCCTTTCACCGGCCGGCGCTGACCACCGTCGCCCAGCCGATGTACGAGATTGGCCGGCGGGCGGCCCGCCTGCTCTTGGACCAGGTCGCGGGCAAGGCGAAGAGCCCTGAGAGTATCGTGCTGCCCCACCGTCTGGTGGTGAGGGAGAGCTGCGGAGCGGAAGCCCACCGCCGCTGAGCAGCCGCTGTCGGGTCGGATTCCATTACCCTTGCAGGG
>LZRQ01000079.1 GCA_002159155.1 Firmicutes bacterium ZCTH02-B6 | reverse complement strand
AAACTACTGTGCCGACACCCCCGTTCTGCGGCTTACGCAACCGCCCATGGCGAGCAACGCGGTGTGGGAGCTCAAGCGGCGCCTCGGGGAACTTGGGTTTGATGCCGGAGATCCGGAGGACGAAACATACGATGCCCGGACAGCCCAGGCAGTGCGGGCTTTTCAGCGGAGCCGCGGCCTCGTGCCCGACGGTGTGGTGGGGCCCGCGACATGGGCCGCCCTTGCGGACGGGAGCGAACCCGCGGCAGCGGGAACCCGCACACCGCCACCGCAAGGGGAGCTTTCCATCGTCGTCGATACCGAGAAGCTGACCCTTACCGTATACGTCGACGGCCAGCCCTACAAGACCTACCCGGTCGCCGTGGGCAGGCCCAAGGCGTCGACGCTGACGCCGGTCGGTGAGTGGCGCATCGTCCACAAGGGCGGCAACTGGGGAGGCGGCTTCGGCACCCGTTGGCTTGGTCTCAACGTTCCCTGGGGGATTTACGGCATCCACGGAACCAACAAGCCGTATTCCATCGGCACCCGGGCCAGTGCCGGCTGCATTCGCATGTTTAACCGGGACGTTGAGGAGCTCTACGAGTGGGTATCGGTGGGTACGCCGGTCAAGATTGTGGGCGTCAAACCGCCCATCACCTTTGGCCGTCGTCTCCGCCATGGTGCAACCGGCAAAGACGTCGTGGAGGTTCAGCTCAAGCTTAAGGAGATGGGGTTCCTGGCGGGAGACGCCGACGGCCGTTACGGTTCCGCGACCCGGGCCGCGGTGGAGCGTCTGCAACGCACGTTTGGCCTGCCGGTCGACGGGGAGGTCTGGGGCGACGTGTACTACATTTTGGGGCTCAAGTGACCGGGCACGGGATAAGGGGAGAGACGCGGGAGATGCTACTGCACAGATACGGCCACGAGAGGGGAAGCCTCCATGGACCTGGAGCCAGGCACGACGCGCCTGTACCGTTGCGCCTTGTGCGGGGCGGACACACCACACCGCATCCGCGGCCGGCGGGGAAACCGGTACGCCGTCGTGTGCACCAACTGCAGCGGCGGGGCGCTGATAGGCGGGGACGATTTGTGGCTCTATCAGGTCCGTTGGGAGGAAGAGCTGCGCGAAATCCTCACCCAGCTGACCGACGGGGACACGTCCCGCGACGACCGCTGATCAAGGCGCGCTGCCCGGAGGGGGCGCCGGCGCATGGATGAACGCCTGTGCCTGTTGGCACTGCGGCTTGTCCCAGGTATCGGCCCCAAGCGAATCACGGCGCTGTTGGACCGCTATGGCTCCGCACAAGAGGCCTGGCGGGCCCGGGGGACGTGGGACGAGGTGCCCGGCATCGGGACCGCGCTGGCGGCTGCCGCTCGCCGCGTGGACGAGCGGCTGGTTGAGACCCATTGGCATAGGCTTGCCGCCATGGGTGCCCGCGTCGTCACCAGCGGTGACGCCGACTACCCGCCGGGGTTGCACCAAGTACCCTCCCCACCGCCGGTGCTGTTCGTCAAAGGAGCCCTGCCGCCCGCCGCACAACCGTCCCTGGCCATTGTCGGGACCCGCCGGGCGAGTCCGTACGGCCTGCGCACCGCCCGGACGCTGGGCAGGGATTTGGCCGCCGTGGGCGTTGCCGTCATCAGCGGCCTTGCTCGCGGGGTAGACACCGCTGCCCATCGCGGAGCTCTGGACGGGCAAGGGACTACCGTCGCTGTGCTTGGGTCCGGGTTGGACGTTGTCTACCCACCAGAGAACCGAGATTTAATGGAAGAAATCGCGGTCAACGGCGCGCTGGTGACCGAGTACCCTCTGGGCACCCAGCCCCAGCCCGGGCACTTCCCTGCTCGCAACCGTATCATCGTCGGGCTCGCGCAGGGCGTCGTGCTCGTGGAAGGAAGCCGGCGCAGCGGGGCGATGCGCACCGTGGCCATTGCGACCGACTGCGGCCGGGAGGTCATGGCGGTGCCTGGCGACGCGGACCGGTGGGGAAGCGACGGGCCCAATCACCTGGTGCGGGAAGGAGCCGCCTTAGTGCGGCACGCGGTCGACGTGCTGGACACGATGGGCTGGGCTGCCATGTTCCCGGCGATGGAAATCGCAGCGGGTTGCGACCCAGAGCAGGTACCCGGCCTGCAGGACGTAACGGCGCGCCTTTTGGTCGCCCTACAGGCTAGCGCGACCTTAACCATCGATGAGCTCGCGGCAATGGTCGAGGCGCCCGTGGGAACCATTGTGGGCGCGTTGATAGGACTGGAGCTCGCGGGCCGGGTGATTCGACTGCCAGGCGGGCGCTTCTCCCTGCCGCGCTAGGTAAGCGGGCCCCAGGCTGGGAACGCCGCGCACACAACAACGGCATCAGTCTCATCCGGCGCCGGGCGCACTCCCGCCTGTGCGGGAGGCCCGGCGGCCACTCGGGTTTACAACCCTATGGCCGGCAACTATAATGAATCCGAATGCCCTACTGGAGGGATACCTGTGGGAACCCTCGTGATCGTGGAATCGCCGGCCAAAGCCCGGACCATCAGCAAGTTCCTCGGACGCGGCTATACCGTTAAGGCGAGTATCGGCCACGTCCGGGATTTGCCCAAAAGCCAGTTTGGCGTCGATGTGGAGAGCGGTTTCACGCCCCACTACATCACCATCCGCGGCAAAGGCAAGCTCCTGCAGGAGCTCAAGGACAGCGCACGCAAGGCGGACCGCGTGCTGCTGGCGACGGACCCCGATCGCGAAGGGGAAGCTATCTCCTGGCACCTGGCCGAGATTCTGAAGCTGGACACCGCCGAGGCGAACCGGATCCAGTTCCACGAGATCACCCGCGATGCCGTCAAGAAGGCTCTCAAGTCGCCTCGGCCCCTGGACGAGCGGTTGATCGACGCGTACCAGGCGCGGCGGGTGCTGGATCGCATCGTCGGCTACAAGTTGAGCCCGCTGTTGTGGAGCAAGGTGCGAGCGGGCCTGAGCGCCGGGCGCGTTCAGTCCGTCGCCCTGCGGATCATCTGCGACCGGGAGCAGGAGATTGCCGATTTCGTCCCGGAAGAGTACTGGTCCATCACTGGCACGTTCACGGTGGTACCGGGCACACCGGGCGCGGTAGAGTCCCGGTTTGTGGCCAAGCTGATCCAGCGTGCGGGCAAAAAGGTTCAAATCCCCGATGAGGCGACGGCCAAAGCCATCCTGGCGGAACTCAAGGACGCACAGTTCGCCGTGGCCCAGGTGAAGCGCGGCCAGCGCCGGCGCAATCCGTCCCCTCCCTTCATCACCAGCACCTTGCAGCAGGAAGCCTCGCGCAAGCTGGGCTTTTCGGCCCGGAAGACCATGAGCATCGCCCAGCAGCTCTATGAAGGGCTTGACGTCGGGCCGGAGGGCACGGTGGGCTTGATCACCTACATGCGTACCGATGCCACTCGCGTCGCGGAGGAGGCGCAGCGGGAGGCGCAGCGGTTTATCGACGAACACTATGGCCGGCAATACCGTCCCGAACACGCTCCGCGGTACCGTTCCAGGCAAGGCGCCCAGGCCGCTCACGAAGCGATCCGGCCAACCAGCGTCTACCGTACGCCGGACATGGTGAAGCCCTACTTGCGCCGGGATCAGTACCGTCTTTACCAGTTGATTTGGGAGCGGTTCGTGGCCAGTCAAATGGCGCCCGCGGTGCTCGACACGTTGACGGTGGACGTCTCAGCCGGAGACTACGTGTTCCGGGCCACCGGGTCCGCCGTCCGTTTTGCTGGGTTTATGACTCTCTACACTGAAGGGGTGGACGAGGAGCAAGCGGGCAAGGACGTGGCGGCGCGTCTCGACGACGACGGTGACGGCCTGGAGCAACAGCTGATCGGGGACTTCGAGCCTGGGCAAGCTGTGCGCGCCGTGCACCTGGATCCTAAGCAGCATTTCACCCAGCCTCCCCCGCGTTACACCGAAGCCATGCTCGTAAAGACGCTGGAGGAGAAAGGCATCGGCCGTCCCAGCACGTACGCGCAGATCATCGACACGATTGTCCGCCGCGGGTATGTGACGCTAAAAGACAAACGCTTCCACCCAACGGAGCTTGGCCGTCTGGTCGTGGACTTATTGAAGGAGCATTTCCCCCAGATTATCGACGTCGAATTTACCGCCCGCATGGAAGAAGCGCTGGACCGGATCGAGGAGGGCGACGCCGACTGGGTAAAGGTCGTGGAGGACTTCTACGGTCCGTTTTCCGAGGCGTTGGCCCGCGCCGAAGCGGAGATGCGTTCCGTCGAGGTGGCCGACGAGGTCACCGATGAGGTATGCGAGCAGTGCGGCCGGAATTTGGTCATCAAGTGGGGGCGCTTCGGCAAGTTCTTGGCATGCCCGGGTTACCCGGAGTGCAAGTATACGCGGCCATTGCTCAACGAGATCGGCGTGGAGTGCCCCGCCTGCGGGCAAGGACAAGTGGTGGAGCGCCGTTCCCGCAAGGGGCGCGTCTTTTACGGCTGCAGCCGCTATCCTGACTGTGGGTTCACGAGTTGGCAGCGGCCTTCGCCACACCGGTGTCCCCGCTGCGGGCATTACATGGTTGAGCAGCGCCGGGGCGGGGACGCAGTGCGGGTGACGTGCACCAACAAGGACTGTGGTTTCAGCGGCCGGCCCGACGAGGTGGCGCTGGCCGCGCCGGGGCGGGTGTGAGCCATGTTTCACGGGACGACCATCGTCGCGGTGCGCAAGGACGGGCGTGCCGCCATGGCGGGCGACGGGCAAGTTACACTTGGACAGCAGACGGTGATGAAGCACCGGGCCCGCAAGGTGCGGCGTCTCTACCACGACCGGGTCGTGGCCGGTTTCGCCGGCGCGGCGGCCGACGCCTTTACGCTGTTTGAGAAGTACGAGGGGAAGCTGGAAACGTTTCAAGGAAATCTGTTGCGGGCCGCCGTGGAACTGGCCAAGGAGTGGCGGACGGACCGGGTGCTGCGACGCCTTGAGGCGCTCCTCATCGTCATGGACCGCGAACGCATCCTGGTTCTCTCCGGGACCGGCGAGATTATCGAGCCGGATGACGACGTGGCCGCGATCGGGTCAGGCGGTCCCTTTGCCTTGGCGGCGGCGCGGGCTATGGTCAAACACTCCTCTCTCCCAGCGCCGGAGATCGCCGCCGAAGCCATCCGGATCGCTTCTTCCATCTGCGTGTACACCAACGACAACGTGGTGGTGGAGGAAGTCTAATGGATTTGACGCCTCGCCAAATCGTCGCTGAGCTGGACAAATACATCGTTGGGCAGGAGAAGGCCAAGCGGGCGGTGGCCATCGCCCTGCGCAATCGGTGGCGCCGGCAGCAGCTGCCCGAAGGCTTGCGCGACGAGGTCAGCCCCAAAAACATCCTGATGATCGGGCCGACCGGTGTCGGCAAGACGGAGATCGCCCGGCGGCTGGCGCGGCTGGCGCGGGCGCCCTTCGTCAAGGTCGAGGCGACCAAATTCACCGAAGTGGGCTATGTTGGGCGCGACGTGGACTCTATGGTGAGGGATCTTGTCGAAACCGCCGTGCGCATGGTGAAGGCCGAGCGGATGGAAGGGGTCTTGGACCGCGCTCGGCAGATGGCGGACGAGCGGCTCTTGGATTATATGGCTCCGCTGCCCAGGCGTGAGCGCCCAGGGAACCCCTTTGCCGCCCTCTTTGGCATGCCCGCCGCGCCTCGGGAAAACGATCAGGAGTTTGAGCAGCGCGCGGCAGAGGCGCGGCGGACGCGGGAGGAACTCCGGGCGCGGCTTGCCGCCGGTCAACTAGAAGACGAGTGGGTCGAGATTGAGGTCGAAGACACCCGGCCCCCCATGATGGAAGTGTTCTCGGGACATGGCATGGAGCAGATGGGAGTCAACCTCCAGGACCTGTTTGGCGGCTTGTTGCCCAAGCGTTATCGCAAGCGCAAGGTGCGGGTCGCCGAGGCCCGGCAGATCCTGCAGCAAGAGGAAGCGCAAAAGCTGATCGATATGGACGAGGTGACGGCGGAAGCGCTGCGGCGGGCAGAGCAGACCGGCATCATCTTCATCGACGAAATCGATAAGATCGCCGTTGCCGGCGGCAGGGGCGCGGGGCCCGACGTGTCCCGCGAAGGGGTGCAGCGGGACATTTTGCCCATCATCGAGGGCTGCACAGTGATGACCAAGTACGGTCCCGTGAAAACCGACCATATTTTATTCATCGCGGCCGGAGCATTTCACATGGCCAAACCTTCCGACCTTATCCCTGAGCTGCAGGGGCGACTGCCCATTCGCGTCGAGCTCGAACCTCTCACCCGAGACGATTTTCGCCGGATTCTCACCGAGCCGGAGAACGCCTTGCTCAAGCAGTACGCTGCATTGCTGGCCACGGAGGGGGTTACGCTGCGCTTTGACGAGAGCGGTGTGGACGCCATCGCCCGCATCGCGGAAACCGTCAACGCCCAAACCGAGAACATTGGCGCGCGCCGCCTCCACACCATGTTGGAGCGGCTCCTGGAGGATGTGTCTTTCGCCGGATCCGAGCTCGGCGGCCGAGAAGTCGTCATTGACGCCGATTATGTTCACGCGCGTCTGAGCGACGTGGCAAAGGACGAGAACTTGAGCCGCTATATCCTGTGACCGCCCGCTATGCCTTCCTGCCATGGCTGCTCGCGATAACTGCCCGCTATGACCGTCTGCTGGGACTAACCGCCGGGCAGGAAATCTTTTCTTTTTGTAGAATGCTGTAACTCCAACACCGGCTCGCAAAGGCATTCTCAAGATTTTCCTGCGCCCGATCGATATTTACAAATGAAGGTCCGGGGAGGTCCGGAAGGGTGGCAGGGATGCGCGGTTTTGTACAGCTGGATGAGGTCCTGCGGCAGGCGTTGAATGCGGTGGCCCTGCGCCAGCAGGTGACAGCCCACAACATCGCAAACGTCAACACGCCCGGTTTCCGGCGGCAGTCGGTTCAGTTTGAGGAGCAGCTGCAGCGGGCCAGGCGGAGGGCGGCGGTGTCGGGCGCAACCACCCATCCACGCCATCTGCCCATCGGTACGCAGGCCCAACCCGCGCCGCGTGTCGTCACCGACAGCGCCACCGTCATGCGCAACGACGGTAACAACGTGGACATTGAGCGGGAAATGGCCGTGCTTGCCGCGGCGGAAACCCAATACGCTGCGTTGACGCAAGTGGTGGCAGCCCGCTACCGGATGCTCCGGTCCGCGATCAGCCAGGGAGGCAGGTAAAGGGCCATGCTGCACACCTTCGCCATCAGCGCTTCGGGTATGACGGCCGAGCGCTTGCGCATGGACACCATCGCCAACAACTTGGCCAACGCCAACACGACCCGTACCGCCGAGGGCGGGCCTTACCGGCGTCAGGTGCCGGTGTTTGCCGTACGGGAGACCCGGGTGCCTGCTCGGCGAGGCCGGTTCACGGGGGCAGGCGTGCGCGTGGTGGGCATCCAGCACGACCCGAGCCCGCCGCGGCTCGTCTACGATCCGAGCCACCCGGATGCCGGCCCGGACGGGTATGTGGCCATGCCCAATGTGGACGTTGTCCGGGAAATGGTGGATCTGATTACCGCCAGCCGGGCCTACGAGGCCAATGTGACGGCCTTCAATACGGCCAAGAGCATGGCGATGCGCGCGCTGGATATCGGCAGGGCCTAACGCGCGGGGACGGGCACTGCCAAACAAACGGGCGCTCAGACCAGCCGAAGGGGTGAATCCGGTTGCGCATCGAGGGGGCGGGGGTGCAGCCTCAGTTGCTGTTGCCCCGTGAGGTCAAGTTCGACGCGGCTTCGCCGAGTTTTTCCTCAATGCTTCAACAGGGACTGGCCCACGTCAACGGGCTGCAGTCCGCGGCCGACGAAGCGCTCTGGCGTCTCGCAGCCGGACAAAGCGACAACCTGCACGAGGTGATGATCGCCGTTGAGCGAGCGTCCATCGCCCTCGAGCTGACCATCGCCATTCGCAACAAGCTGGTCGAAGCGTACCAGGAAATCATGCGAATGCAGGTATAACGCGAAGGCGTGGTTGGTCAGGATGCAGGAGTGGTGGACCCGTCTGCGCACGCAGGTGGGCGGCATTGTCGGCGGCATGAGCAAGGCCCAGCGCTGGGGCGCCGGTGTGCTCACGCTGGTCGTGTTAGCTGGGCTCTTGTACCTGGGATGGCGGACCGCCAATCCCGAGTTCGCTCCATTGTTTACCCGCCTTTCACCGTCGGACGCCAGCGAAATCGTGTCCGCATTGAGGGATGCGGGCATCCCGTATCGGCTGGTCGACGGCGGCACCACGGTGCTCGTTCCCGAGGAACAAGTGTATGATGTCCGGCTCGGTTTGGCCGGTCAGGGGCTGCCCCGTGGGGGTGTAGTCGGTTTCGAGATCTTCCTCGAAACGGCCTTGGGCGCGACGGACTTCGATCGCCAGGTTCGCTACAACATGGCGCTGCAGGGCGAGCTGACACGGACCATCCGGGAGTTGGACGCGGTGCAGGACGCTCGCGTGCACATCGTTATCCCTGAGCGTCGCCTTTTTGCCCGGGACGAGCGGCCGCCCACCGCATCCGTCTTTTTGCAGTTGCGGCCAGGGGCGCAGCTGACGGCGAGCCAGATCCGGGGCATCGCGCACCTGGTGGCCCGCAGCGTTGAGGGCCTGGAGCCGGAAAACGTCACCATTGTGGACAACCGCGGTCAAGTGCTCTCTGACTTCCTGCGCACAGCAGCGCTTGCCGAAAGCATGGACAGTGCGGGCGTCGCGGCCCGGCTCGAACTGCAGCGGGCCTACGAGCGGGAACTTGAGCTTCGGGTCCAAACGATGTTAGAAACGGTGTACGGGCCGGGACGAGCCATCGTACGGGTCAACGCGGTGATGAATTTCGACCGTGAGGAGCAACGGGAGGACCGTTATGAGCCCGTGGTGCGCGACCAGGGGGTCGTGCGCAGCAGCCAAGTCGTGGAGGAGCAAGCCACTGGGGCGCAAGCGGTGGCCGCGGGCGTCGTCGGGGTCGACGCGAACATCCCCGGCTACGTCGCTGACGACGGGCAGGCGGGCAGCTACTCGCGGCGGGAAGAAATTCTCAACTTCGAACTGAATCGGGTCGAACGGGTCCGCATTCAAGCGCCAGGCGGCGTGGAGCGGCTCTCCGTGGCGGTGTGGCTTGACGCACAGTTGAGCGCGGCGGAAACACAGCGCGTGCAAGAACTCGTCTCAGCCGCCCTCGGCGTCGACACGGCTCGCGGTGACACCGTCATCGTGGACAGCATGCCCTTCGCGGCCTCGGCGGCATTGCCTGTCGTAGCGCCCGAGCAGGCGCCGGCGGCGGTACCGCTCTGGCTAATAGCCGCTGCCGTCATCGTCGTGCTGGCGGGAGGTATCCTGTTGGCCCGGCGGCGACGCCCGGTGCCGGCGCCGATCGTGCTGCCTGTTTCCGAATCCGCCGCTGCTGTCGAGGAGTCACCGGAGCCGGAGGTGGCCGAGCGGCGACGACTGCGGGAGCGGATATCGGCGCTGGTGCGGGACAACCCGCGTGAAGCCGCAAACCTGGTCAGGGTCTGGCTGGCGGAGGACTGATCCATGCCGACGGAAACGGTTCGTCAGCGACAGCGGAAATTGTCTGGGCGGCAAAAGGCGGCTGTCCTGCTCATCGCCTTGGGTCCCGAACAAGCCGCACAAGTTTTCAAGCACTTGCGGGACGACGAGATCGAGCGCCTCACCTGGGAAATCGCCAACATGTCGCACGTGGATCCCGAGGTCACCGAGGAGGTCCTCGAGGAGTTCGGCCAGTTGGCGCTGGCCAAGGAGTACATCAACCAAGGGGGGCTCGAGTACGCACGGGAGGTCCTGGAGAAGGCCGTAGGGCCTCAGCGGGCTGCGGCACTCATTGAGCGACTTTCTGCCTCCATGCAGGTGCGGCCCTTCGACTTCGCCCGAAAAACGGATCCCGCTCAGCTCCTCAACTTCATCCAGAACGAGCACCCCCAGACTATCAGCCTGATCATGGCGCACCTCCACCCAGATCAAGCAGGGGCAATTTTGTCGGCCTTGCCGCCGGACAGGCAGGTGGAGGTGGCGAGGCGGTTGGCATCGCTTGATCGTACGTCGCCGGAGGTGCTCGAAGAGATCGAATCGTCCCTCGAGAAGCGTCTAGCATCTTTTGTGCGGCAGGAGTACACCGCCGTCGGGGGCATCGACGTCGCCGTCGAGGTGCTTAACCGGGTCGACCGGCAAACCGAGCGGACGATTCTCGAAGCGCTGGAAGAGCAGGACCCGGAGTTGGCCGAAGAGATCAAGAAGCGCATGTTCGTGTTCGAAGACATCGTCACGCTGGACAACCGTGCGGTGCGCAAGGTCATCTCGGAGGTCGACATGTCTGTTTGGGCGCTGGCCCTCAAGACCGCCAGCGAGGATGTGGCCGAGAGGATCTTCAGCAATATGTCCAAGCGTGCGGCCGAAATGCTGCGGGAGGAGATCGAGTATCTTGGTCCCGTTCGCCTGCGGGACGTGGAGGAAGCCCAGCAGCGCATTGTGGCCACCATCCGCCGTCTTGAGGAGGTGGGTGAGATTATCATCGCTCGGGGCGGGGAGGACGAGATAGTTGTCTAACGTGATCAAGGCCCGTTCCGTTGTGATGCCGGGCGGTGTGCAATCCGCCCCCGGCGCCGCCGCGGTACCCGCAGGCAGCGCCGCGCGTCTCATGGCCCTCCTGATGCTGGATACCGCGCCGTTATGGCGCGCCGCCCACGAGCGGGCCAAACAGGCGGTGGCTCAGGCGCAGCAGGAAGCGGCGGCTCTTCTGGAGGCCGCACGGGCAGAAGCAGACACCATCCGCTCTCAGGCCTGGGCCGAAGCACACCAGGCGGGACTCGAGGCCGGACGGGAGGCGGCTTTGCAGGAAGGCCGCGTCCAGTTGGAAGCGTTGCTCACCACCGTTCGCGGCGTGCTCGAGGAGGCCAACCGGGTAGCCGTTGAGGCTGCCCGGCGGCACGAGGAGGAAATCGTGCAGGCCGCCTTGATGATTGCGGCGCGGCTGGCCCGGCAGCCTGAAGTTTTGGGACCCGAAACGGTTAGGCGCCTTTTGGACGAGGTGTTGCCCCGCGCCGCCGGGATCCGGCAGGTGACTATCCGGCTCCATCCCGGGGACTTGCAGGCCCTTGAAGGGATGTCCACCAACCTGGCCGCCCAACTGGACGGCGGAGCGCGGGTCGAGTGGGTAGGAGATGACCGGATTGCCCGCGGCGGTTGCCTGATCGAGACCGAACGCGGGCAGTTGGATGCCCGGGTGGAGACGCGGCTCGCGCGCATCGCCGAGCGGTTGGTGGAAGTGGTGCGCGGTGGCAACTGACCGGGCGCTTGAGCCCACAGATGCGTTTCTTGCGCGGGTCAGGGCGGTAGTCGAGGATGCTGTGGACGTGCCTGCCCTGGGCACCGTGACGCGCCTCGTTGGCTTGACCATTGAAGGGCGAGGGCCCCTTTCCACCGTCGGTGAGCTTTGCCGCATCCATCCCCTGGGCGGCGGTGCCCCAATTCCAGCCGAGGTCGTCGGTTTTCACGAGCGAGCCGTTCTCCTGATGCCTTTGGGCGACGTCACAGGCCTCGGGCCAGGCAGCCGCGTTGAGGCTCTCGGCCGGCCCTTGTCGGTGCCGGTGGGCGAGGGGGTGCTCGGGCGCGTCTTAGACGGCCTTGGGCGACCCCTGGACGGCGGCCCGCCCGTTTTTGGCACAGCCGTTCCTTTGGACAATCATCCCCCACAGCCGCTGCGTCGCCGGCGCGTGAAGGAGCCCCTGTCTCTGGGTGTACGGGCAGTGGATGCCCTGCTTACATGCGGCAAGGGACAGCGGCTGGGCATTTTTTCCGGAAGCGGCGTCGGCAAGAGTACGCTTTTGGCAATGATGGCCCGCAACACGGAAGCGGATGTGACGTGCATCGGCTTGATTGGGGAGCGGGGCCGTGAGGTGCGGGAGTTCCTTGAGAGGGATTTGGGAGAAGAGGGATTGCGGCGCAGCGTGGTGGTGGTAGCCACCTCGGATCAGCCGCCATTGGTCCGGGTGAAAGCAGCCCTGCTCGTCACGGCGATTGCCGAGTATTTCCGCGACCGAGGGCGGGATGTGCTATTGTTGATGGATTCCGTGACCCGGGTTGCCTTGGCGCAGCGGGAGGTAGGGCTGGCCACGGGCGAGCCGCCGGCGACCCGGGGCTATACGCCGTCGGTGTTCACTTTTTTGGCCCGCCTGCTCGAGCGCGCCGGACCCGGCGAGAACGGGAGCATCACCGGCTTGTACACGGTGCTCGTTGAAGGGGACGACATGATGGAGCCGGTGGCCGACACGGTGCGGGGCATCCTAGACGGCCACGTGGTACTCTCCCGGCGGCTCGCCGAGATGAACCACTATCCGGCCATCGATGTGCTGGCCAGCGTGAGCCGGCTCATGGGGGAGCTGGCTACCCCCGAGCAACGGGCGGCTGCCGGGCGGGTGCGGGAAATATTGTCCACCTACAACCAGGCGGAAGACCTGGTCAATATCGGTGCTTACGTTAAGGGAGCCAACCCGCGCATTGACAACGCGTTGGCCCGCATCGACGCGGTGCGGCGCTTCTTGCAGCAAGATGCCTGGGAAAAGGCGCCCATGCAGGAAAGCGTCGAGTGGCTGGTGAGGGAGTTTTGATGCGGCCGTTCCATTTTTCTCTGCAGCGGGTCTTGGATGTAAAACGCATCGTCGAAGAGCAGCGTCGGCTCGCCGTGTCTCACGCCCAAGCCGAAGTGGCTGTCTGCGCAAAACATTTGCAGCAGACACAAGCTGCCCGCCAGTCCGCCGTGGCGGACGCGGCTGCTCATGGCGAGACGGTCGATCCCGCCATCCGGGCTATGGCATGGAACCAGCGCACGGTGCTTTATGACCGCACCTTATCCCTACAAGCGGAACTGGCTGAGCGTCAGCGCTCCCTGGATCAAGCCCGAGGTGTACTCATGAACGCCATGAAAGAGCGGCGTGCCCTCGAGCTGGTGGCGGAAAAGCGGCGGGCGGCACACGAGCTGGCCATGGCCCGCCTGGAGCAAAAGATCCTCGATGACCTGGCGGGGACGAGGGCGGCCCGAGTACAACCGCAGCCCGGCGGGCCCAAGAGGGGGTAGCGGCCATGTGGAAAACGGTCCTGGCCGTCACGCTGCTGATCGTGTCGCTGGTGACGGCCATGGTTGTCGTGCAGATCATCGGCCTGTGGGACTGGGTTGGCCCGCTGTGGGGCCGCATCAGCGCTTTGCCTGCTGTCGCCCCCCATGTGGAGCGATACCAGTTGGGAGAGGAAAATGCGGCGTTGCTGGCGGCCCGGGAGCAGGCTCTCGAGGAACGCGCCGCACAGCTCGAGGCGGAGGCGGCGGCATTGGCAGAGGAGCGCCGCCGGCTGCAGGAGGAGAGGGACGCGCTCGAGAGTGAGCGGCGGGAGCTGGCGCGACGCGAGCAAGCGCTGGCGGCTCGCGAGGAGGTCGTCCGAGGGCTAGAGGATGCCGCCGCGGCGCGAGAGCGGCTGCGGGCAGTCTATGAGGCGATGCGGCCGCAGGAAGCAGCCCGCATTTTGTTGGACCTAACCGATGAGGAGATCTCAAAGCTGTTGGCTGAGATGTCCCCACGCCAAGCGGGCCAGATCTTGGCCGCACTTCCCCCGGACCGGGCCGCACAGGTCTCGCGCTTGTTGGGACTTTAATCCCAAGTCCTAGCGCCTTCTGCCTCGGTTCATGCGTGTCCCCTCGCCGACAGGCGGGGGTTTTTTCATGGTTGGAGCGCACTTGCATGATGTGGTCCGTGGATAGACCGTTCTGCTCCGCATTTGCGCTGCTATAGGGGCTAAAGCTCCTCCCGGCGCCGGACGACGATCGTAGGGAAGGCAACATCGCGGGCGGATAGGATGAATGTGATGCACGTTGCAGGAATTCCGGGGCTGCTGGCGGCACCCGGGCCGGAGGGAAGCGGTCAGCCGAAAGCGAGGACGGCTGGGTTTCAGTCGGTCCTGCAGGAGACGCTGCGGGACCAGGCTCAGGCAGCCGGCAGCAGCGGTCGCACGGGAGTCGCCCGTATCCAGCAGGACGCCGAGGAACAGCCGTCAGCCATTGACCGTGAGCTTCGTGACGGTGCGCCGGTCGCGGCCGTGCTCTTCGGAGCCGATGCCGTCGCTGTGCTGCTGCCTGCTGGCGAATTGCCGGCGGATACCGGCCTTCTATTTGGAAGCGTTGAGCACACCTTTAACACGGCGAACGACACGGACCTAGCTCTTGCGTCGCCTGGTGCGGGCGAAGGCATCGCTGATCTAGTGTCCGCCCGGCAGCTCCGGGGGCCGGGTGGACAGGCGGCGTGGCCGGGAGAACCCGTTGCGCTCGTTGCAAGGAGCGGCGTCCTGGAGGGTTCCATGGCCGTGACGTCTGAGACGGACGCCGTTTCTACTTTGTCACGCTCGGTACCCGAGGGTCCCGTCGGAGTCGACCGCCGCAGCCTGTTGGCTGGCGCCGCGATGTCCGAACCGAAAGTGGAGCACACCGGTCAGGGGGTCCCCTCGGGTGTGTCTCTGGCAGGGCAAGGAGCGGCGGCGCTGAGCGACACTGTCGAGGAACGTTTCGCCCTGCGGGATGGCGGGACTGCTCTCGGG
>LZRQ01000078.1 GCA_002159155.1 Firmicutes bacterium ZCTH02-B6 | reverse complement strand
GCTCGGCGCCGAACAGCTTTTTGGCCCGTTCGCGGGCCAGTTCCTCCGCCACGTCGACAAACTCGCAGCCGCCGTAATAGCGTCTGCCCGGATACCCTTCGGCGTACTTGTTGGTCAGCACCGATCCTTGCGCCGCCAGCACCGCCTCGCTGACGAAGTTTTCCGAGGCGATGAGCTCGATGTGGGTGTTTTGCCGCCGGCGCTCCGCCTCTATGGCATCGGCGATTTCCGGGTCGACGGCCCTGAGAATATCCAACATCTACAACCGACTCCTTTCATCCTTGCAGCCGGATCCCACACCGGCGGCTTGCGTATCCGGCAGGCGAACCGCCGCTGCAGGACCCGCGACGGGCGGGGGCCCGCGTCCCCGCGCCCTCCTCCATGGAGCTATGACAAAGGGGGTCCGCCCGGACCCCCTTGCATCCTGTAGCCGCTCGGCACCCCTATACCCGGGGCAGCTCCGCCAGGGCCCGCTGGATGATCTCGTCCGGGAGCTCGTAGTCCTCGAGCTGCCCCGACAGGTAGGCATCGTAGGCGGCCAGGTCAAAGTGGCCGTGACCGCTCAGGCCAAACAGGATCGTCCGCGGCTTGCCCTCTTCCTTGGCCGCGAGCGCCTCGTCGATAGCGGCCCGCACAGCATGGGCCGACTCGGGCGCCGGCAGCAGGCCTTCCGTACGGGCAAACTGGAGGGCCGCCTGAAAGACGGAGCGCTGCGGGTATGCCTTGGCTTCGATGAGCCCGAGCTCATACGCGTGGCTGACCAGAGGCGCCGCTCCGTGGTAGCGCAGGCCGCCCGCATGGATCCCCGGCGGCATGAAGCGGTGGCCGAGGGTGTTCATGTAAAGCAGCGGCGTCATCTGCGCGGTGTCGCCGAAGTCGTAGGCCGCCGGTCCCCGCGTCAGGCTCGGGCAAGCGGCCGGCTCGACCGCAACGGCCCGCACGTCGCGCCCGGCGATGCGGTCCGCCACAAACGGAAACGCCAGGCCGCCGAAGTTGCTGCCGCCGCCGTGGCAGCCGATGACGACGTCGGGGTAGTCGCCCACCAGCGCCAGCTGCTTCTTGGCTTCGAGGCCGATGACCGTCTGGTGCAGCAGCACATGGTTGAGCACGCTGCCCAAGGCGTACTTGGTGTCATCGTGGGTCGCCGCGTCCTCCACCGCCTCGCTGATGGCGATCCCGAGGCTGCCCAGGGAATCGGGATTTTCCGCCAGGATGCGGCGGCCGGCTTCCGTGCGGTCGCTGGGGCTCGCGATGACTTCCGCACCCCAAACCTGCATGAGCGAACGCCGGTAAGGTTTCTGCTGGTAGCTGATTTTCACCATGTAAACGGTGCATTCCAGCCCAAACAGCCGGCAGGCGAGGCTAAGGGCGCTGCCCCACTGGCCCGCGCCGGTTTCCGTGGACAGGCGGCGCACACCTTCGCGCTTGTTGTAGTACGCCTGCACGACGGCGGTGTTGGGCTTATGGCTGCCCGCGGGGCTGACCCCTTCGTACTTGAAGTAGATCTTGGCCGGCGTCCCCAAGGCCTCTTCGAGGCGGCGCGCCCGGTAAAGCGGGGTTGGCCGCCACAGCCGATAGATATTCAGGATCTCCTCGGGGATGTCGACCCAGCGCTGCCCACTGGCCTCCTGTTCGATCAGGGCCATCGGGAACAGGGGAGCGAGATCTTGGGGCTGCAGCGGCTGCTTGGTGGCTGGGTGCAGCGGCGGTTTCGGCGGGGCCGGCAGGTCCGCCATGATGTTGTACCACTGCCGCGGGATCTCGCTTTCGGGCAGCACGATCTTGACGTCACTCAACTCGTCTCCGCTCCTCTCTCCTCTTTGCGGCCGCTGGCCGGCGGCATGCGGAACTCATTCGCCAGCCCCGCCGCCTCTCCTGCCCTCTTGCAGCCGCAACCGGCGGGAACACCTGCCACATAGCGGCGCTGAACGCCACGTACGATGGAGCGAGGAGGGCGTCCCGGTGGATGAGGCGGGTTTGGTGCGCGCGATGGCCGTCGTGCGCATGATCTCATCGGGCATTGAACTGGCCGCCGCGCTGTTGATGCTGCGGTTGAGCCGGCTGGACGCGGCGGTGCAGATCAACGCCGCTTTGGGCTTGGTCGGGCCGCTGGTGCTGGTGACGGTGACCATCTTGGGCGTCGCGGGATTGGCGGGCAAGATCCCCCTGACGCGCCTCGCCTTGATTGGGGCCGGGGTGATGCTCGTCATCCTGGGCGCCCGGCGGTGAGCCGTGGAGGCCGGCCCGCCAGGCGGATCGGCGGCAGCGCGACGGCGTGCACTAAGGGCCGTGCGTTAAGGCTGTCCGGGCACCCACAGGCGGCTTTTGCGGGGCGGCTCGGGATCCGGAGCGGCCTGTGGCCCCGGCCCTTGTGCCGGCGCCCAGCCTGGCCCCGGTGCCGGTGCGGCAGTCTTCCCGGCGGTTGGAAAGACCGCCTCAGCGTCTTCGACGCCCAGCTCCATGAGGACAGCCTGGTACACCTGGGCGAGCAGCTGTCCAAGGGCCATGTCGGTTTCCAGCACCGCCCGCACGTAAGGGTTGAAGGCCACGGTCTCAAACGTGCGCTGCAGCTGCTCTTCCTCCGCCTGGGAGATGGATTCGCCGGCCCGCGCCTTGCGCATGAGCTCGAGCTGCAGCGCCTGCAAGCTGCGCAACATGACCTGCGCGGCGTGGTGCGCTTCCAGCTCCTCCCGGGCTTTGGCCCAGTCCTTGTAGACTTGCGTTTCCTTGATGGCCGCGGCCAACTCCGCCGCCTTGGCTGCCAGCTGCCTCTCCATTGCGCCTTGCTCCCCCTTGTGCCGTTCGAGTCCGTTGTAACACCGGCGCCCGTTGAGATCAAGTTCCGCTCTGCCTGCCCGCTGCCTTTGATGTGGCCGGGGCCGGGCGGCGTGGATGCCGCGCCCGCTGCCCTTGCCTATTCCTGCCAGGAAGCGCCCGGAGCGATGTCTAAAGTAGTCTAGAAGAAGCGTGGTGAACGTCGTGGCGGCAGATCGCCGGGCCCCCCTTGGGGTCTATGGCTGCGCAACAGCTTTTACGATCGCCCAGTACGTGTCCGTCGTCGTCATCCCGCTCTACCTGGCCCGGGAAGGACTGGGCCCCGTCGTGCTTGGCGCGGTAGCCTCCATTCCTGGCTTGTTCATGCTGCTTTTGCGGGTGCCGGCGGGCTACTTGACCGACCGGCGCGGCGCCCGGCCGGTGACGGCGCTGGCCGTGGGCAGCATGGCCGCGGGCGGTGCGCTGCTTTTGGCCGCTGCCTTTCGCTGGCTGCCGCCGCTCGGCGCCGTCGTGGTGGCTCAGGCCATGTTTGGCACCGGCCGTGCCGCTTTTTGGCCCGCCATCCGGACGTATCTCACGTGGTGGAACCACGGCACCCGCGCCGGTCGCTTCGGCATGCTCAACGTCGTGGAAGGCATCGGCAGCGTCGCCGGGCCGGCGGTGACCGGGGTGCTCTTTGCCGCGGCCGGCCCCGTGGGTGCGGCATGGCTGCTGCTCCTCTTGGGGGTAGCTGGCTGCCTAGGCGCGTGGATCATGCCCGAGCTCGGGGCACCCTCAGCGGCGGCAGGACTGGTCAAGGGGGTCGCCGGGACGGGGGATGACGCCCCGGTCGGGGACGCGGTGTCCGTCTGGCGGCTGCGGCCCGTCTACGTGGCCGCCGCGTGCGATCTTGGAGCCGCCCTCGTCATGATCAGCCTCTCTTCTTTCCTTCCCGTCTATCTGCTCGCGGTAGGGCTCTCTGAAAGCATGGTCGGCCTCTTGACGTCCGTGCGAGGCCTCGCGCTGGCCGTGGCGGGACCAATGTACGACCGGGTCTTTGGTCGCTCAAGCTACCAGGCCCCGTGGCTGGTCGGCATGGGGCTCACCGGGCTGGGCCACCTGCTGGTCCCCGCGTTTGCCCACCCCGCACCACTCATAGGCGCCATCGGGCTCATGGGCCTCGGCGGCGGGCTGTTGCAGGTGCTGGGCTCGATGGTGGTGGCCGAGTTCACCCCGCAAGAGCGGCTGGGCCTCGCCATGGCTTTCAGCGGCATGTTTCGCAGCGCCGCGGCTTTCGTCGTGCCTGCCGCCCTTGGGTTCGCGGTGAATGCGCTGGGGTTGGCCAGTGCTTTCCTCATGCCCGCGGCGCCGCTGGTGGCTGCTGCGGCGGGCAGCGGGCCGCTCTTGCGCTGGGGGATGGCCCAGCAGGCGGACGCGGTGCCGTCCTCGGCGCCGGCGCGGCCGGGATAACCCGCTCTCGCCCGGCGTCCTTCGAGGCGATAACCAGCTTTCCCCATGCCGCCAGGGGACAGCTCCCAAAGGATCGCGCCGGGCAGAGCAAGAAAGAGGCGGCGACACAGGCGTGGAAAGGGCGGGTACGCATTGGTGGAAGTGCTGGTGCTCGGCGAAGGCTATGGGCTTTGTTTCTTGGACGGCAAGGTGCATGAGGTAAAGCTCAACCTGGATGAGCCCCTGGCGGGACGGGTCCGTCAGAGGCTGGCGCGCGGCGGGGGCTCCGTCTGCATCGCACTGGACCTGGACGCCTCAGGGAAAGGCCGCGTCGTCGCCGTGCGCTGACGCCCTCTGCCGCGGTGGGGCGCCCCAATCGGGGAGGTGGCAAGGATGTCCTTCTCCTGGAGCCGGCGCTTTGCTGCGTGGGATCGATCTCCGGTCGTTGGGACGACGCTCGTCGGCATTACGCTGTTCGCGGCCGGGGCCGTCACGTACTGGGCAGGGGGTACAAGAAGCGCTTTCCCCCACCTCTTCTATATCCCCGTTCTGATCGGCAGCTATTATTTCGGCCCCGCCGGCGGCGTGGCCGTCGGGCTGACGGCGGGCGCCATTTGCGGTCCCTACATGCCGCTCGACACCGCGGCGGGCATCCCCCAGCCGGCGACGGGCTGGTTTATCCGGATGGTTTTCTTCTGCGGCGTCGGACTGTGTGCCGGCGCCCTCATCCTTTCCCTCCGCCGGCGGATCGAAGACCTCCGCCGGCACAACGAAGAAGTCGTGCGGGCCTTTGTGCGGGCCTTGGACGCCAAGGACCGCTACACGTCCCGGCATTCGGAGAAGGTGGCCGAGTACGCCGAGGGGATCGCCCGGCAAATGAACCTGCCGCCGGAGGTGCAGGAGCGGGTGCGCTGGGCCGCGCTCCTGCACGACGTGGGCAAGCTGGCCGTGCCGTCCGCGATCCTCAACAAGCCCGGCCGCCTGGAACCGTCCGAGTGGGCCATCATCAAGCAGCATCCGGTGGAGTCCGAGCGCATATTCTCCGGCGTCGCCCACTTCCGGCCGCTTTTGCCCGCGATTCGCCATCACCACGAGCGGATGGACGGGCGCGGGTATCCCGATGGGCTCAAGGGGGACCAGGTGCCGCTCGAAGCGCGCATTCTCGCGGTCGCGGACTCGTTTGACGCGATGACGTCAGCGCGCGCCTACCGGGAGCCCATGAGCGAGGAAGCAGCCCTCAAGGAACTCGAGAAAGGCGCGGGCACGCAGTTTGACCCCGTGGTTGTGGCCGCGATGATCCGGTGGCGCCGCTCCGTCGCCCACCTACCCGCGGCGGGCGAGAACCCGGCCTCCGAGGGCTCGGCCTGACCCGGCACCCACAGACTCCTGGGACAAATAGCGGTGGATCCCTTCTGCCGCCTTGCGGCCCGCCGCGATCGCGTGGATCACGGTGTTGGGACCAGTGACGCAGTCGCCCCCGGCAAACACGCCCGGGCGGCTGGTGGCGCCGGTTGCCTCGTCGATGATGAGCCCGCCCCACGGCGTCGTCGCCAGGCGCGCCGACTCGGCGATTTGGGTTTCCTGCTGGTAGCCGATGGCGGTGACCACCGTGTCGACCGGCAAGCTGAACTCGCTGCCCGGGATGGGCACAGGCCGGCGGCGGCCGGAGTCGTCGGGCGCGCTCAGCTGCATGCGCACCAGTTCGATCGCTGCCACGCGGCCGTCCTCGCCGGCGATGAACCGCTTGGGGTTGACCAAGTACATGAAGGTGACGCCCTCGTGCTGGGCGTGCTCGACTTCAATGGGCCGGGACGGGCTTGAGGCCGCGTCGCGCCGGTAGAGAATCATCACTTCTTCGGCGCCGAGGCGCCGGGCGGTGCGCGCCGCGTCCATCGCCGTGTTGCCCGCACCGATGACGGCCACCCGCCGGCCGACTTCGGGCGGCGTCAGCCACTCGCCGGGGAGCTCATCCTGCAGCCGGTCGCGGAGGTTGGCGGCCTGGGTGCGCATCAGGAAGTCCTTGGCCGTCCACACGCCCGGCAAGTCCTCCCCCTCGATCCCAAGTCGCGACGGCTCGTTGGCGCCGATGCCGATAAAGACCGCGCTGTACCCTTGCGCAAACAGATCGTCGATGGTCACGTCCTCGCCCACGCTGACGCCGGTGCGGATCTCCACGCCCATGGCCCGGATGCGGCGCACCTCCGCGTCGATGACCCTTTGGGGCAGGACAAACTCGGGGATGCCGTAGGCCATGACGCCCCCCGGCACCGCCCAGCGCTCGAAGATGGTCACGCGGTATCCCTTGCGCGCAAGGAAATGGGCGGCAGCCAACCCCGCCGGCCCCGCACCGACGATGGCCACCCGCTGCTCCCGGGGCTCATAGTCCGGATCCCTAAGGTCAACGGCACCGGGGTCCTCCTCGAGGCGGCTGAGCGCGATGTCCGCGAACAGCCGCTCGATGGCGCCGATCTTGATGGGATCGCCCCGGTGATTCATGACGCAGAAACCTTCGCACTGCTTCTCCCACGCGCAGACGCGCCCGGTGCATGCCGGCAGGGCGTTCTTGGTCCAGTCCAGCTCCGCCGCCCCCAGCAGATCCCCCTCAGCGACCCGGTACAGGAATTCCCGGATCGGGTTGTGGTTGGGGCATCCCTCCTCGCACGCGGGCCTGGCACACTGCAGGCAGCGCTGGGCTTCGACGATAGCCTCCTCGATGGTATAGCCGAGATTGACCTCGCAGAAACCTTCCAGGCGCTCTTCTAACGGCAGCTGGTGCGCCGGCGTCTGGGTCCATTTGACCTTGCGGCTCATTCCGTTTCCTCCTTGCCGCTCGCCGCGCCTGGCCGATCGTCGCCGGGGATCGCGCTCCCGGGAGAAATGGCCGGCCCTACGGCGCGCGGCGGCCGGTATATCGATACGCCATAAAGCGTCCTTGAACCTGTCCCGCCCGGCGGAATGGGGCAATTGGCCAAATGATTGGGTCATTTGTCCGGTCGCGCACACTGTATACGCGCCTTGAAAGGAAGCGCATGGGAAACGGATAATGGATGCAGCGGCAAGGCCATTTTCACGGCATTGGAGGCGGTTGGTGTGGTCGTCCAGCGGGAAATGAGTTTCTTGGAATCGGTGGATGCCAACTTCTCCCGGGCGGCCGCCCTCTTGGATCTGCCGCCGGGTCTCCTGCAGCAGATCCGCGAGTGCAACGTCGTCTACCAGTTGCGGTTTCCCGTGCGCATCAGGGGCGAAATCCGGGTGTTTCGCGGCTGGCGCGCCGTGCACAGCGAGCACCGGCTGCCGGCCAAAGGCGGCATTCGTTACTCACCCAACGTCAACCAGGATGAAGTGGAGGCCCTAGCGGCCCTCATGTCCTACAAGTGCGCCATCGTGGACGTGCCTTACGGGGGCGCCAAAGGCGCACTGGACATCGACCCGCGCCAGTACACCGAGGAGGAGCTCGAGGCCATCACGCGCCGGTTTGCGGCGGAGCTCATCCAAAAGGCCCACATCGGCCCCAGCACCGACGTGCCCGGGCCGGACATGGGCACCGGTCCCAGGGAGATGGCGTGGATCTTGGACGTCTACCAGGCGCTGCGACCCGATGACCTCAACGCGAGCGCCGTCGTCACGGGCAAACACCCCACCATGAGCGGCATCGCCGGCCGCCACGAAGCCACCGGGCGGGGCGTCGTATTCGCCACGCGGGAATTTTTCCGTCACCCCGAGCACGTGCGCCAGGCGGGCCTGAGCGGAACGCTCGAGGGCAAGCGGGTCATCATCCAGGGGCTCGGCAACGTCGGGTATCACGCGGCGAAGATCCTGAAGGAAGAAGACGGGGCCAAGATTATCGGCATCGTCGAGCGGGACGGCGCCCTTTACGACGAAAACGGGCTCGACGTGGAAGCTGTAGCCCGGTGGATGAAGGAGCACCGGGGCGTGGCCGGCTTCCCCGGCACCACCTTTATTGAGGACGGGCGCCGGCTGCTGGAGCACGAGTGCGACATCTTGATCCCGGCCGCACTGGAAAACCAGATCACCGCCGAAAACGCCCCCCGCATCCAGGCGAAGCTCATCGTGGAAGCGGCCAATGGGCCGGTTACCGCGGCGGCCGACGAGATTCTCCGGGCCCGGGGTACGTTTATGATTCCCGACATTTACGCCAACGCCGGCGGCGTGACGGTGTCGTATTTTGAGTGGATCAAAAACCTGTCCCACATCCGGTTCGGGCGCCTGGAGCGCCGGTTTGAGGAGATGCGGGGCCATCAGGTCATCCAAGCCCTCGAGGCCCTCACCGGCCGGCCCGTGCCCGAAGCGGTGCAGAAGACGCTGACCAAGGCGGCGGACGAGCTGGATCTCGTGCGGTCGGGGCTGGACGACACCATGCGCACCGCTTACCAGGAGATCTGCGCCGTGATGGAGCAATATCCAGGCACGGACATGCGCACGGCCGCCTACGTGCTGGCCATCGAGAAGATCGCTCGCGCTTACGTCCAGCGCGGCATCTGGCCTTAAGGAGCAACCTGGCGCCCGGGGCGCCGGCGGCCGCAGACGCACCTGTCCCGTCGTCAAGGAGGGATGCCGGATTGCCTGCCACGAGCGGGCCCGTCCGCAACTACACGCCGCTGGTCGTCGGAATATCGGTTTTCATCGTCGCGGTGGTGATGGTGCTCTACTTCCTGCGCGGCGACACCGCCCCGGAAGTGGGCTTTGACCTGACGATCCTGCCGCTGGCCAATGCGATCTTCAACAGCTTCACCACCGTGTTTCTGGCCGCGGCCTACATCACCATCCGGCGCAAGCAGCGGGAAACCCACAAACGGTTCATTCTCGCCGCCTTTGCCACGACGGCGCTGTTCCTGATCACGTACCTTGCGTACCATTCCCTCGCCCCGTCCACGCCCTACGGGGGCGAGGGCTTCCTGCGCTACGTGTACTACTTCGTCCTCATCACGCACGTGGTACTGGCGGCCGTCATCGTCCCGCTGGCGCTGTTTGCTCTTTTCACAGGGCTTAATCTCGAAGTGCCGCGTCACCGGCGCATCGCCCGCTGGGCTATGCCCCTGTGGCTTTACGTGAGCGTCACGGGCGTGCTGGTCTACGTCATGATCTCGCCTTATTACTGATCCGCTAACCGCATAAACGGCACCGCGCCGCCCCCATACTGACACTGTCCCGAGGGGGTGGCGCGGTTGCTGATCATTTTCGTGCGGGTGGTCATCCTCTACCTCACTTTGTTGCTGTTTCTGCGCATCCTCGGCAAGCGGCAAGTCACGACGCTGCAGCCCTACGAACTGGTAACCCTCATCCTCTTTGCCGACGTGGCCGCCATCTCGATGGCTGACACCGGCACCCCGCTGATGAACGGCGTGATGGGTGTGTTTGCCCTCCTGGTGGTTTCCTTCACGGTTTCGTATGTGACGCTGAAAAGCGCCCGTGCCCGGGCGGTGATCAGCGGCCGGCCGACGGTGGTGGTGGCCAACGGCAAGATCGTGGAGGATGCCATGCTCGAGCTGCGCTACAACGTCAACGATTTGCTGGAGCAGCTGCGCATCGGGGGATATCCCAATATTCAGGACGTGGAGTTCGCGGTGCTGGAAACCAACGGCCAGCTGAGCATTGTACCCAAGTCGCAGCACCGGCCGGTCACGCCGGCAGACCTCGGTGTCGCCACCCAGTACGAGGGGCTGCCGACCCCGCTGATCGTTGACGGCGAAGTGGATCACCGCAACTTGGCCCGTATCGGGCTGGACATGGATTGGCTGCGCGGGCAGATCCGGACGCACGGGGTCGACGACACCCGGGCTGTCCTCTACGCGGCCATCGACACCCAGGGCCGCTTTTACTGCCAGCCGAGGGACGGCGCCGTTCAAGGCCGCGGGCAAACCGGGGAGCGAGCCGAGGCGTGACGCGTCGCGGTGTGAGCGACTGGATCTTCTTGGCTCTCTGGCTCATTACCGGCCTCTTGGCCGTGGGGGAGCACTTTGTCGTCCGCGCCGAAGAGCGCCTGGCCCAGGAGCTGACCCGCGAATTGGATCGGGCCGCGGCGGCGCTGGACGAAGGCGACTGGACGCTGGCCCTGGAAACCGCCGGCCGCGCCCGGCGCGTGTGGGAGACGGCCCGAGAACGGCTTGCCCTGCACGCTGAGCACCAGCGCCTTGAGGCGATCTCCGAGGCACTCCTGGAAGCCGAGGCGCTCATCGCGGCCAGATCCGGCGCCGCCGGCGGCCTGCTGGTGTTGGCCCGGGAACGAATCAAGGGGCTGCCAGAGCAGCACCGGCTGTCCTGGAGCAACCTGTTTTAGGGAAATCGCCGGACATCAAGCCGCAGGAGATCGCCCCAGGCCGCAAGTTGCCTTTGGGGGACCGCCGGTCCCCGTCAGCATCCCGCTCAGGTGAAACCGGACGAGCTGCTGCCGCCCGTCGTGTTCCCCGACCCGCCGGTGGTCAGCAGGCGGTAGCGGCCAAACAGCTCCTTGAGCTCGCGGCCGCCGCACGACGGGCAAACCACCTCGCCCTTGGCGGACCAGGACGTCTGCACCTCAAACTCGTGCCCGCACGCGGTGCAGCGAAAGGCGTACGTCGGCATTGGTCCTTTTCCCCCTTTCGTTTTGGCCTGAAGGCCGGTTACGGGTGCTGGCCGGGACGGTTTCCGTGCACACTTTATCGTTTATCGCCGAACCGCGATATAATGGCCGCGGGACGGCATACCGGAGGGCGTTGGGGGGCCCCCGGGGCACGACCCCGCTTTGCCGCTAAAGGGCGGCCTCGCCCAAAATGTCCCGTACCAGCTGGCACACCGCGGCGCACCGCTCCCGGTTGACCCGGTAGCAGGTGGCCGGACCTTGCTCTTCGCCCACGATCAGCCCGGCTTCCCGCAGGATGCGCAAGTGGTGGGAAACCGTGGACTGGGCCAATCCCAAAAGCTCAACGAGGTCGCCGCAATACGACCCCTCGCGGCCCAGCCGGCGGAGAATGCGGATCCGCACCGGATGGGCCAGGGCCCGGGCGGCCGCTGCCAAATCGGCGTCGGCGGCACGCGCTGCCGCCGGTTCCACCACTGACTGGGCGGTGCCGGGGTTCATCGTGTTGCCGGTTGCACGGCTCGCCATGGCCGCTTCCTTCCCTTCCCCGCTCCCCACCCAGGCCAGCGATAGGAAATGGCCGAAAAGGCCGGAGCGGACCTTTTATCGCCAGTCATCGATGAAGATATCATGCCCCTTTGCCGGTGTCAACTTTCGCCACCGGATTGCCGGCTACGGAGCACCACTCGCTCCAACTGCCGACGTACAGCCGGGGCAGCGGCTCGAAACCTGCGTGGGCCATCGCCAGCACGTTGACGCAGGCGGACACCCCCGAGCCGCAGTACATGACCACCGGCTCCTGTCTCTTGAGCGCCGCAAAGCGTTCCGCCAGCTCCTTGGGGTTGCGCCAGCGGCCGCTGGCATCCAGGTTGCCCATCCACGGCAGGTTGCGGGCGCCTGGAATGTGACCGGCCACGGGGTCGAGGGGCTCCACCTCGCCGCGGTACCGCTCGGGCGCCCGGGCGTCCACCAGCACGCCGCTTCGCTCCTGCACCATCCGCTGCACGTCCGCCATGGAGACGGCCATCTCCGGCCGCACGCGGGGAACAAACCGGCGCGGCGGCCTGGCCGGCACCTCCGCCGTCACGGGCAAGCCCGCCTCGCACCACGCCTGGAAGCCGCCGTCAAGCACGCACACCGCATCATGGCCCAGATAGCGCAGCATCCACCAGAGGCGCGCGGCCACCATCCCCTGCTGGCCGTCGTAGCAGACTACGGTCACGCCCTCGCCGATGCCGGCCGCCTCCAGTTTTTCCACGAAACGGTCCATATCCGGCAGCGGGTGCCGCGGTCCCGGCTTTTGCACAGGGGCCGACAAGTCCTGCTCGAGGTCGAAGTAGACCGCGCCCGGGATGTGGCCGGTTTCATACGCCCTGCGGCCGGCCTGCGGGTCCGACAGGTCAAAGCGGCAGTCGACAACGACGATCTCAGGCGCGTCCAACCTCTCGGCCAGCCATTGGCATGGGACAATGACGGGCGGCTTGCTCACGGTGTCCCCCTCCCTGCTCTTTCCACATTCCGGGGGTGTGTTTCGCTGCGGCGGGCCGCTCCGCCTCCGCCCGCGGCCCGTGGGTCGTGAGCGGACATGAAAAACGCCTTCCGGAAACATGGTTTCCGGGAGGCGTTGATTGGTGGAGCCGAGCGGGATCGAACCGCCGACCTCCTGCGTGCAAAGCAGGCGCTCTCCCAGCTGAGCTACGGCCCCTCTCGGAAGCTGGTGGGCTTAGGTGGATTCGAACCACCGACCTCACCCTTATCAGGGGTGCGCTCTAACCAACTGAGCTATAAGCCCGCTGCGCCTGTAGATGATAGCACAGCCGCCCGGGCACCGTCAATCGAAACGGCGGATGCTCGGCGCCCTTAAGGCTGCGGGTCGCGGTTGACGAGAGGCCCGCGTTGGCACCAAGATGAAACACAGGAGCACCCCTTCGGCTGTCCCGCCGCCCGCAAGGAGGCGCGCCGCCCCTTGGGGGCGTTTCCGTTCGCATGCCCGAAATGATCCAATGGGAAAGGAGAGAACGGGCGATGAAGCGCCTGTCGTCCTTTGGCTCCGCGGCCATCATCCTCACGCTCCTGGCTTTCCTCTTGGGCTCGCCTGCCGTCGCGCAAGGGTTGTCAGGCCGCCTCGTGGTCTACAGTGCTGCTCCCCTGGACCTCGCCGAGTCCTTGAAGCGGGCTTTTGAAGCGGCGCACCCGGGAACGACGGTGGAGATCGTCAATCCCGGCGGCGCCGAGGCCATCATCGCCAAGCTCGCGGCGGAGCGGGCCAACCCCCAGGCCGACGTCTTTCACTCCGGCGCGGTATTTGAGTTCCTGGTAGCTGCCAAGCTGGGCCTGCTGGCCCGCACGAACCCGGCTGACCTTGCGCCGGACCTGCCGGCGGCGCTCGAGATCGGCGGAGCGCAGATACCCTTGTATGATCAGGAAGGTCGCTGGTACGTATGGGGCTATTCGCTGGGGGTCATCGGCTACAACCAGCGGCGGCTGGAGCAGCTGGGCCTGCCGGTGCCCCGCCGTTGGCAGGACCTGGCGGATCCCCGCTACCGGGGCCAGATCGTGTTTAACATGCCGCAGCAGTCCTCTTCGGCTTTCAACACGCTGGTGGCCCATTACCAGCTCTTTGGCGAGGACGGCGTGTGGGAGTTGTGGGACGCGATCGACCGCAACATCGCGTTTTACACCCCGTCGACGGGCGCCCTTTACTCCTTGGTGGCCCGGGGCGAGGTGCCCATCAGCTTTGGCACCGCCCGCAACTACTATGTCAACCGGGCCGAGGGGCATGCGGTGGACGTGGTGTACCCGGAGGAGGGAGCCTGGGTATTTGCCACGGGCGTCGGGATCGTGGAGGGCGCTAAAAACCGGGCGCTCGCTGAGGCCTTTGTCCGGTTCGTCCTCTCCCATGAGGGTCAGGTGCTGGCCGCCAATCATTTCCAGAACCCGGTGCGCAAGGGCATCCAGGCCACGGCCCACGGACTGGATCTCTCTGTCGAGCACGTGGAGCGCACAGTGCCCAGGATTGTGGTCGTCGACAGCGAGCTGGCCGAGGAGCTCCGCGAGGAGGTCATGAGGCGCTTTGACCGGTACACGAACCGCTGAGGCGGAAAGCGCCGGGTTTCTCGGGCGCGCTTTGCGCCTGGCCGACCCGATGGCCGTCCTGGGAGTGCTCGCGGCCGTTTATCTGGTGGTGTTCCTGCTTATCCCGCTGGGTGTGATCGTGGTCCAATCGGTCCAGATCCTGCTCGCGGGCGGATTGGCCGACTTGCACCAGTTTGGCCAGCGGTTCGTCGTGCTGACCCGCAACTCCCTGGCGCTGGCCGGCCTCGTCACCGTCATCGTGCTGGCCATCGCCATCCCGTTGTCCTTGTTTTTGGTCAAGGCGGTGCCGTACCGGGCTCTCTTTCAGGCGTTATTGACGATCCCGCTCTTGTCGCCGCCTTTTATCGGGTCGTTCGCGATCATTCTCCTGTTTGGCAGGGTGGGTGTCATCACGCAGATCCTGCAAGCGGCAGGCCTGCCCACCTTTGAACTGTACGGGCTGCCGGGCATCGCCATCGCCCACGTAGTCCATACGTTGCCCTTGGCCGTATTGACGCTGGCGGCGGGACTGCGCGGTGTGCCCAGGGCGCTGGAAGAGTCGGCCATCTCCCTTGGGGGAAGCCTCGTCCAGGTGGCCCGGAGAGTCGTCCTGCCATACATCGCGCCATACATCTGGATGAGCGCCCTGCTGGTGTTTCTCGCGTCCTTTGGTGACCTGGGCGCGCCGCTGCTGGTCGGCGGCAATTACCGGGTCCTGACTGTCGAGGCGTACACGGCCTTCATCCGGTTCAACGC
>LZRQ01000077.1 GCA_002159155.1 Firmicutes bacterium ZCTH02-B6 | reverse complement strand
GAGCCAACACGGCTTCCGCGACCCGCACGCTATCGGCGAACGCTGCGTCTGGTTCCGCCAACTCCCATTGTACCGGCGGCAACTCGTCGGCTGCGGCTCCGGCCGGCGCGGCCGCATCACTGACCTCGGCCGGCGCCGCGGTGCGCACCAGGCGCAGGCGTACGCCTTCCTCATCCGCGACAACGATGACCGCCGCGGCCCGTGGGTCAAAGGCGAGCAGCTGCAGGTCAGTCGGCTCCACTTCCTGGACCGTTTCCATCGGCGTCGGGTTGCCGGTGACAAACTTCAGCGCTACGGCCAGCGCGCCGACCACCAACAATACCAGCAGCCAGCGGGCTTTGGACACCGCGACGGGCCCCCTTCGGGCTTCCCTCGGTGGACCAAGGGATGCACACCCAGTATAACGAAACCCTCGCGTCGGGTAAACCCTTGCCCCGTGGGCGAGGTTTCCGGCTGCCCGCCGCTCGCGGACCTTCGTTTTGCGGCAACCCCCCAAGACGCGGCGAGGGCGCCGCCCGGCGCTCGGGAAGGCGCCGGCGCGCGGCGCGAGTCGCTGGGGCGTAGGATAAAAGGTGGACGACACAACGCGAAAGGAACGTGCCGATGGCCAAAGGCATGCAGGCGCTGGTGAAAACGGAACCGGGCCCGGGGCTTGCCATGATGGAGGTCCCTATCCCGGAGGTGGGCAGGCGGGACTGCTTAGTGCGCGTCGAGGCCACCTCCATATGCGGGACGGATTTACACATTTACCGTTGGGACGCGTGGGCTGCGTCCCGGCTTCGTCCTCCGCTCATCGTCGGCCATGAGTTCTGCGGCCGGGTGGCGGCGGTCGGCTCCGACGTCACGGAAGTCTCGGTCGGGGACTATGTGGCCGGGGAGGGGCACCTTTTCTGCGGCCGCTGCTACTACTGCCAGACCGGCCAGGCCCACATATGCGCCCAAGGGCGCATCATCGGCGTCGACACCGACGGCTGCTTTGCCCAGTACGTGCGTATGCCGGCGGCCAACTTGTGGAGGCTCGATGACACCGTGCCGCCTGCGATCGGCGCCATTCACGACCCGCTTGGCAACGCGGTGCACTCGGTGATGGCCGCCGGGGTGTCGGGCGCCAGCGTGGCCGTGGTTGGATGTGGGCCGGTCGGCTTGTGTTCCATCGCCGTGGCCAAGCGCGCGGGCGCGTCGGCGGTGTACGGCGTTGACGTCAACCCCTACCGGCTTTCCCTGGCGCAGGGCCTCGGTGCCGACGCCGTTATCCGCAGTGACACCGACGATCCGGTAGAGTCGGTGAAGGATCTGACGGGTGGCTTAGGGGCGGAAGTGGTCTTGGAAATGTCCGGCCACCCGGCCGGCATCAGAGCCGCTTTTGAGATGCTGCGCAAGGGCGGGCGGATCGTCCTGCTAGGAATCCCGCCGGGGCCTGTGCAAGCCGACCTAACGAGCTGGATCATCTTTAAAGAAGCCCGCGTGCTGGGCATCAACGGCCGCAGGATCTTCGAAACGTGGCACCGGATGGCTGAGCTGCTGCGTTCTGGGCTCGACGTCTCGTCGGTGGTCACCCACCGCTTCTCTTTGAGCGAGTTTGAACAGGCCTTCGCGGTGTTGGCTGAGGGCCGTTGCGGCAAAATCGTGTTGGTAACGTGAAGGTCGCCGCCCCTCCTGCGACGGCGACCGCCAGAACGGCCCGCAAGCCGCGAAAGGGGAGTCAACCTTTGAGCGAATTTGCACCCGGCAACGCCCTGGCTTTTCTGGCCGACGAGATCGCAGCCATGCAGGCCCAGGGGGTTTATCGCCACCCGCGCGTGCTTGAAGGGCCGCAAGGACCGCGTGCCGTTATTGACGGCCGGGAAGTCGTGAACCTGTCGTCCAACAACTACCTGGGTCTGGCCGACGATCCCCGCCTGCGCCAGGCGGCCATGCGGGCCATCGAGGAGTACGGCGCAGGAACCGCGTCGGTGCGCACGATCGCCGGCACCAACAGGCTTCACGCCGAGCTTGAGCGGCGCCTGGCCGCCTTTAAGAGGACCGAGGCGGCGCTGGTGTTCCAGTCCGGGTTCACCGCCAACGCGGGTACCGTCGCGGCCATCCTGGGCAAGGAAGACGTCATCATCAGCGATGAGCTCAACCACGCGAGCATCATCGACGGATGCCGGCTGAGCCGGGCGCAGATCAAGATCTTCCCGCACAAGGACGTGGCAGCCATGCGGCGGCTGCTCGAGGAGAGCCGGGATGCCCGCCGGGTGCTAGTTATCACCGACGGCGTTTTCAGCATGGACGGCGACATCGCGCCACTCCCCGAAATCGTGGCCGTGGCCAAGGAGTATGGCGCCATCACCATGGTCGACGACGCGCACGCCAGCGGCGTGTTGGGCAGCAACGGCCGGGGGACCGTCGACCACTTTGGCCTGCACGGACAAGTGGATATCCAAGTGGGCACCCTCTCCAAGGCCATCGGCGTCCTCGGGGGTTATGTGGCCGGCAGCAAGCTGCTCATTGATTACCTCATCCAGCGGGCGCGGCCTTTCCTTTTCAGCACGTCCCATCCACCCGCGGTGACGGCGGCATGCCTGGCGGCCCTTGACATCCTGGAAAGCGATGAGGAACTGATACAGCGGCTATGGGAAAATGCCCGCTATTTCCGGGAAGGACTCGCCGACGCAGGTTTCGACGTCAAGGGCAGCGAGACGCCGATCATTCCGGTCATCGTGGGAGAAGGAGAAAAGGCCATGCGTTTGAGCGACCGCCTGTTTGAAGAAGGCGTGTTCGCACAAGGGATCGCCTATCCCACGGTACCTAAGGGCAAGGCCCGAGTACGCACCATCGTGACCGCAGCCCACACCCGGGACGACCTCGACCGGGCGCTGACAGCGTTTCGGAAAGTCGGGCGCGAGTTGGGGATCGTTTGACACGCGGGTGCCCTTTGTCCCATGGCGGTCCGTCTCCCACGGCTTGCCCAACAGTGCTATACTTTGTGGAGTGGACTGGGATGTGGGAGGCGAGGCACATGCGGTTTGTAGTTGAAGATGGACACCTGCGGGTCTACGCGGAGCGGGAGGAACTGGCCGCGGGAATCGATCCGGGTGTCCATACGGGCCGCGAGGTGCTGGTAATTTCCATCCCGTTGGAGCCGGGCACCAACAACGAAATGCTTGTGGAGCCTATGGCGCAGGGAATCGCGTCGGTGCTCGAGGCCGGCTGGCAGACGCCGGCAGCTAAGGTGCGGGACGTGGTCGTGATGACCGAGCACCCCGGGGGCGCGTACAGCTGGCTGTCGCTCTTGCGCACCGGCGGCTGCGAGGGCGTGAACATCCTGGATGCCACGCTCGACATGGGCGTGCACTTCATCATGAACCATGAGGACCAGGAGCGGCACCTGGGCTCGTGGGAATACCAGGCCATTTCGGCCGAGGACGGCTTTACGCTCGAGGTTTGCCAGGCGCTTTTGGAAACCATTAACGTGCCGCCGCTGTTTGCCGACAGCGACTTGTTGCGGGAAGAAGATGACGGGCACGAGGAAAGCAATGGGCGCTTGTCGTGGCAGGACTACGAGGAGCGCTACGGCATGACGACCCAGGAGTTGATGCAGCGACTGGCTTCCGGTGAGGAAGAGATACTGACGCCAGCCCAGTGGGAAGAGAAGGCTGACTGGTTGTGGTCGTACGACGACTACCTGCGCGAGCAATGGCGCCGGACCGTGGTCGATTACCTCACGGGCGAGTTGGCGCTGCTCCGGCGCCGTCTGGAGGACCTGGAAGCCGAGCGGCAGCGTGCGGGTGACGCGATCGCGCGGCTTGAAGAGCAAGGGGCCCGGTTTGCGGAGGACAGCTGACCGCTGCTCACGGGTCCGGTTAGGCCTGCGTTTGCCTTTACAACGCCCGGCGGCCTATGTTATGATGGCCGCGACACGGCGAACGCGGGCTGTTTTTCTGGGCATGGTTGTGATGATTTTCACAAATTCCGGCCACTAGGTGGCCTAGGGTGGCGATCTGGGTGCACACGTACGTTCCGTTGTTGATCTTTCTAGGCGTGGCCCTCGCGATTCCGCTGCTGATTACCCTCCTCGTGGAAACCGTCAGTTCGCGCCGGCCCGACCCCGCCAAGTACGTGCCGTACGAAAGCGGCTACCCGACGACTGCCCTGCGCGGGCGGTTCCCCATCAAGTTTTACGTGATTGCCATGCTCTTCGTCATCTTTGACGTGGAGGCGGCGGCCTTCTACTCGTGGGCCGTTATGCTCCGGGAGCTGGGCACGTACGGGCTGGCGGCCATGGCCCTCTTTTTGGTCGTGTTCGTGCTGGGCGACCTGTACGTGTGGAAAAAGGGGGGGTTCGAATGGAGATGACCAACAACCAGTTCTTTCTGACGAGCGTCGAAAAGTTCGTCCGCTGGGCGCAAAAGTCGTCCATCTGGCCGTTGACGTTTGGACTCGCTTGCTGTGCAATCGAAATGATGAACCTCGTGTCGCCCCGCTACGATATGGCCCAGTTTGGCGCTGAGGTGTTCCGCAGCACTCCCCGCCAGGCGGACCTCATGATCGTGTCCGGCAGGCTTTCCAACAAAATGGTGCCGGTTATCGAGCAGGTGTACCGTCAAATGCCGGATCCCAAGTGGGTCGTCGCCATGGGAGCGTGCGCGTCCAGCGGCGGCATCTTTGACAACTACGCCATCGTGCAGGGTGTCGACGAGGTGCTGCCCGTCGACATCTACGTACCCGGCTGCCCGCCGAGCCCGGACGCGGTCATTTACGCCGTCCTCAAACTCCGGGAGGCCATCGCCAGCGGGCAGGCCCACGGCGGGGTGATGCGGGCGTGAGCGGCGTGCGGCAGCAACCCCAACCTTACGTGGGCGGGGCCGCGGCCCTAGCCCAGGTGCGGGACGAGATCGTCCCTGCATTGGTCGCGGCGTTTGGTGACGACGTCGTACCATTGGAAACCCCTTTTGAGCAGCCGCAGGTGCAGGTAGCCCCCGGGCAGCTGGCGGCAGTCGCCCGCTGGCTCAAGGACCGGGGTTTCAACATGCTGGTGGACGTGGGCGGTGTCGACTACTTGCCCCGTACGCCGCGGTTCGAAGTGGTCTATCATCTTTTGGCCTTGCCGCAGCTGTGGCGGCTGCGGTTGCGGGTGCCGGTGGAGGAGGATGAGGCGGAAGTGCCGACGGTGAGCGACGTGTGGCCGTCGGCAGCCGCCGCGGAGCGAGAGGTGTGGGATTTGTTTGGCATCCGTTTTGCTGGGCATCCCAACCTGAGCCGGATTCTCATGCCCGACGATTGGGTGGGGCACCCGCTGCGCAAGGATTACCCGCTGCAGGGACCGCGGGCCAAACTGCCGGCCCATGCAGCGGAACGCAACCGCTACCATGCCCCCAAGCTGCCGGGAGATCCGCCGGGAACGGCGGGCCTGCCGGGCGGCGCGAAAGGCGGGAAGTGAAATGCCGCAGGTTGTTCGCTCAGGCGATTACGACCTGGATTTGGAAGAGTTGCAGATCGAGGGCGAAGGCGACCGGATGACCTTGAGCGTCGGTCCGCACCACCCGAGCACCCACGGCGTTTTGCGCGTGGTGCTTGAGATCGAGGGTGAGCGCATCGTCAAGGCCACGCCGGAAGTCGGGTTTCTGCATACGGGCATCGAAAAGACGGCTGAAAACTTGACCTGGCAGCAGGCCATCACGGTCATTGACCGGATGGACTACTTGGCGCCTTTGTCCAACAACTTGGGCTATGTGCTGGCCGTCGAAAAGCTCTTGGGGCTGGAGGTGCCCCCGCGGGCCCGCATCCTGCGCCTGCTTTTCACGGAGTTGCAGCGCATGGCCAGCCACCTATTGTGGCTGGGTACCACGGCGCTGGACATCGGCTCCCAGAGCGTGCTGATGTACGCCTTTGACCTGCGCGAAGGAATCCTGGACCTGTTTGAAGAGGCGTCCGGAGCGCGCATGAATCCGAGCTATTTCCGGGTCGGTGGCATCGCACGGGACATCCCCGACGGGTTCGAGGACATGTGCCGGCGGTTCCTGGACCGGGTGCCGGAGCGCATCCGCGAGATCCGGAACATCTTGGATGAAAACCCCATTTGGCTCGACCGGTTGAAGGGCGTCGGCGTCATCTCGGCCGAGGACGCCATCGCGTGGGGCGTCACCGGTCCCAACCTGCGGGCTTGCGGCGTGCCCTACGACGTGCGCAAGGCGTTCCCGTACGCGGGCTATGACGAGTTCGAGTTCGACGTTCCCGTGGGCGAGAACGGCGACTGTTACGATCGTTACCTCGTGCGCATGGAAGAACTGATGGAGTCGTACCGGCTTTGCCGGCAGGCGTTGGCGCGGCTGCCCCGGGGCCCGGTCGTGGTGGACGATCGCAAGATTGTGCTGCCGCCGAAGCACGAAGTGCGGCAGAGCATGGAGGCCTTGATTCACCACTTCAAGCTCGTGTCCTATGGCTTTGATGTGCCGGCGGGCGAGGTGTACCAGGCCTTGGAGAGCCCTCGCGGGGAGATCGGGTTTTACGTGGTGTCCAACGGCAAAAACAAGCCATGGCGCGTGCGGGTGCGGGGTCCGGCCTTTTACAACGTCTTTGCCATGCCGGTCATGATGCAGGGGTCGCTCCTCGCCGATATGGTGGCGATCATCGCCACGGTCGACCCCGTGTTTGGGGAGGTGGACCGCTGATGACGGCACAAAACCCGGCACGGGCCAACGGGGCACATGGGCAAGCCTGGTGGGAGCGGCGCGCCGAGGACGTCGAACGCCTGATCTCCCGCTACCCCAAGTCCCGCTCAGCGCTGATGGGCCTATTGTGGATGGCGCAGGAAGAGCGCGGTTGGGTAGCGCCGGAGGACATGGAGTATATCGCCCAGCGGCTGGGCATTTCCCGGGCGTACGTGGAGTCCACCTGCTCGTTTTACTCCCTGTACCACCGGAAGCCGGTGGGCCGGTACGTCATTACTGTCTGCGGCAACATCATGTGCGGCTTGTCGGGGGCCGAGGCGCTGATCCGCCACTTTGAGCAGCGGCTCGGCATCAAGCTGGGTGAGACGACCGCAGACGGGCTGTTTACGTTGCTGGTCACCGGCGAGTGTGTCGCCGCTTGCGACGGCGCTCCGGCGGTTCAAATCAATGAGGAGTACTTTCACAAAGTCACCCCCGAGCGGGCGGACCAGATCGTACAGGCGCTGCGTGACGGAGCCGATCTGGTGGAGCTGTCCGAGCGGATCGGACTGATCCAGCCCGGGGCCGTGTGGGAAGCGGGGGAGAGCGCGTGACGTACGAAAAGGTCCTGACCAAAGGCATTGGAGAGGTGGACCTTACCCGCATTGAAAACTACGAGGCCCAGGGCGGTTACCAGGCCCTGCGCAAGGCCCTCAAGGGCATGACCCCGGCTGACGTGCACGCGGAGGTCAAAAAGGCCAATCTGCGAGGCCGCGGCGGGGCGGGCTTCCCGGCGGGGCTGAAGTGGGGCTTTCTCCCCGACGACGGCCGGCCGCGGTATTTGTGCTGCAACGCGGACGAGAGCGAGCCGGGAACCTTCAACAACCGCATGCTCATCGAGTATAACCCCCACCTGCTGGTGGAGGGCATTTTGCTCGCTGCCTACGCGGTGCGGGCCGCCCGGTCCTTCATCTACATCCGCGGCGAGTTCCGCAAAGGTTACCGGGTGCTGATGGACGCCATCGAGCAGGCGCGGGCCAAGGGGTACTTGGGCGACCGGATTTTGGGCACCGACTTTTCCCAGGAAATCGTCGTCCATCGCGGCGCCGGCGCCTACATCTGCGGCGAGGAAACCGGGTTGTTGAGCTCTCTGGAGGGAGGCCGCGGCGAGCCCCGCAACAAGCCGCCGTTCCCGGCCGTGGCGGGCCTTTATGGCATGCCCACGGTGGTCAACAACGTGGAAACGCTTTGCAACGTTCCGTTCATCATCGACCGGGGCGCGGACTGGTTCTTGTCCATCGGTACGGAGAAGAGCCCCGGCACCAAGATTTTCTCGGTGAGCGGCGCGGTCAACCGGCCCGGCAACTACGAGCTGCCGCTGGGGGTCACCCTGGGAGAGCTCCTCGAGGTGGCGGGGGGATTGAAGCCCGGAAGCAAGCTCAAGGCGGTACAGCCGGGAGGAGCCAGCTCGCCGGTGCTCTTGCCCAACAACCTCGACCTGCCGTTGGACTTTGACTCGGTGCAACAGGCCGGGTCGATCCTAGGCACCGCAGGCGTGATGGTCTTTGACCAGAACGTGTGCATGGTGCGGACGGCTCTTTACTACGCGGACTTTTTCTCCCACGAATCGTGCGGCCAGTGCACGCCGTGCCGGGAAGGGACCGCCTGGACGGCGCGCCTGTTGCGCAAGATCGAGCGGGGTGAGGGGACCCCGGCGGACATCGAGGTTCTCAAGAGCCTGCGGGGCACCATGAGCGGCACGACCATCTGCCTCTTGTCGGACTTCTCGATCACGTTCCTGCAGTCGGTGCTCAAGCATTTCGCCGACGAGTTTGAAGCCCACATCCATGGGCGCGCCTGCCTGGCGGAGCGTCCACGGGAGGTGCTTAGCGCATGAGTGACATGGTCACCTTGACCATTGACGGACGCCAAGTGCAGGTGCCCAAGGGGATGGGCCTGGTGGAAGCGGCCGCGCTGGCGGGCATCGAGATCCCGGTGTTTTGCCACCATCCGAAGCTCGAGCCCGTGGGCGTCTGCCGGATGTGCCTGGTGGAGGTGGAGGGCCAGCGCAAGCCTGTACCGGCCTGCACCACCAAGGCGGCCGAAGGGATGGTCGTCAAGACTAACACGCCCGTGGTGCAGCACTTGCGCCAGGGCGTCATCGAGTTCCTGCTGCTCAACCACCCGCTGGACTGCCCGGTGTGCGACAAGGGCGGCGAGTGCCCGCTGCAGGACAACACGTTTAAGTACGGCCTGCCCACCAGCCGCCTGTCGGTGCCCAAGATGAAGAAGCGCAAAGCGGTGGATTTGGGGAACTTCATCATCCTGGACGAGGAACGCTGCATCCTCTGCCGCCGCTGCACGCGGTTTGACCGCGAAATCGCGCTCGAGGGCAACCTGGTGGTGGTCGAGCGGGCGCACGAGAATCTCATCCGCACGGCCTCCGGCGACTCCTACGATTCCTATTTCAGCGGCAACACCATCGAACTGTGTCCGGTCGGGGCGCTGACCTCCAAGAATTACCGCTTTAAGGGGCGCCCGTGGGACATGTCGTCTGCGCCGTCCGTCTGCACCGCCTGCCCGGTCGGCTGCAACGTGCGGCTCGATTTCCGCTTTGGCGAACTGGCCCGGGTCGTGTCGCGAGAGCACCCCGACGTGGACGGCGGCTGGCTGTGCGACCGCGGCCGGTTCAACTACAAGTACGCAAACGCGGAAAATCGGATTACGCAGCCCCTTATGCGCCGCGGCGACGAGCTCGTTCCCGTGAGCTGGACCGAGGCACTGATGGAGATCGCCAACCGGTTCCGGACCATCGCACGGGATCATGGCGCCGACGCCATCGGTTTTATCGGCGGCGGCCAGCTCACCAACGAGGAGGCGTACCTCTTCCAAAAGCTGGCCCGGGACGTGGTGGGGACGCCCCACGTGGATCACCGGGTCGGCCGGCAGCAGGTGGCTTCGTGGAACAAGTATGGCGGCCGGCTGGTGGATCTCGATGATGCCGACGTCATCCTGGTGGTGGACGTTCTGCCCGCGGAGCGCATGCCCGTGGCGGACCTGCGCATCCGGCGCGCCGCGCAGCGCCGGGGCGCGGCGCTGCTGACCGTCGGGGCGCGACAGCAGGAATACCGGGTGCCGCACACCCGCGTGCCGCTGCTGCCCTCCGAGCTTGCGGCGGGCATTCGGCAGGCGGCGGCCGCCCTGGCCGGCGGCGACGACAAGGCGGGGGCAGCGGCACCCATAGCGGCTGCCCTGCGCCAGGGCCGCAAGGCGGTCGTTGTCTGGGGTGGCGAGGATTTGGCGGTTGGCCAAGCCATCGACCAACTGCTGCAGGCGTTTCTTGGCCTGGGCGATCGCAGCGCCGGGGTGCTCATCCCCGGCGAGCAGGCCAACAGCCGCGGCGCCGAGGCCATGGGCGTTCGGCCAGACCGTTTGCCCGGCCACCGGCCGGTGGCCCCGGACCAGGCGGGTATGGACACCGGCCGCATGCTGCAAGCGGCGGCTGCCGGAACCTTGAAGGCGTTGTACATCGCCGGGGCAAACATCGCCGAGACGTTCCCCCACGGGACGCTGGTGGCTAAGGCCCTCCGCCAAGTCCCGTTCCTGGTTGTCCAAGACATGTTTTTGACCGAAACCGCCCGCTGCGCGGACGTCGTGTTGCCTGCCGCTCCGTTTGCGGCCAAGCGCGGGACGTACACCAACCTCGAGGGCCGCGTCCAGGAGGTGGCCCCCGCCATGGCCGCGGGTGGCGAGAGCCGCAGCGACGGGGATGCCTTCCTGGCCATCGCCGAAGCCTTGGGCAAGAAACTTATCCCTTCCCGCCGCGAGTTCCGGCAGGAGTTGGAGCGTCTCTTGGGCGAGCTCGCTGCCGACGGCTTTATGGCCGGCGCGCCGTGGCCCGCGGAGGCGATGGCGCCGGCGGGCGCCGCAGGCGATGGCCTCGTTTTGGTGCCGGTGGACCGGCTGTATGGCGGCGGTGGGACGGCGCGCTTTGATCCCGGTTTCCGCTCCGTGCAGCCCCGCGCTGAGGCGCTGTTCCATCCCGTGGACGCTGCGACGTTAGGCGTCCAGGACGGCGACACGGTGACCTTGCAGGCAGCGGGCGGCGACATGACGCTGCCGGTGCGGGTCGCGCCCAATGTGGTGCCCGGCACCGTGCAGGTGCCATGGGGTGCGCCCGATGGCGCCGTCAACCGGCTGCTGGCAGGGACCCTTTGGGCCAAAGTGCAAGTGCGCAAGCGGGTGCTGGAGGAGGTCGGCTGATGGACACGGTCGGGTTGGTACTCGCCCGCAGTTTGATCTTGGCTGTAGCCCTCGCCAGCCTGTTTGCGGGCATGACGGTTATCGAGCGCAAGATGCTGGGCTACTTCCACCTGCGCTTGGGACCGACCCGCACGGGGCCCTGGGGCCTGTTGCAGCCAGTGGCGGACGGGATCAAGGCGATTGTCAAAGAGGATATCATCCCCCGGGACGCCGACCGCCTCGTTTTCCGGCTGGCGCCCATCATCAGCGTCTTCACCGCCCTCGCGGCCTGGGCGGTCATTCCCGTCGGGCCTCCGGTAAACATCGGCGGCCTGACGATACCGCTGGGAGTTGCGGACCCGCCCGGCGGCGTGCTGGTGGCCGTGGCGTTTGCCGCCCTGAGCGTGTACGGCGTGACGTTGGCCGGCTGGGCGTCGCAGAGCAAGTACTCCCTGCTTGGGTCGCTGCGGGCCAGCGCGCAGCTCATCAGCTACGAGCTGGCCATGGGGCTGAGCTTGTTGGGTGTCTTGATGCTGGCCGGATCCTTGCGGCTGACCGAAATCGTGGCCGCCCAGGAGCGGTTACCGTTTATCCTGCTCCAACCGCTGGGGTTTGTGATCTACTTTCTGGCCGCGCTGGCCGAGTCGGCCCGGGTGCCGTTTGACTTGCCCGAGGCCGAAACGGAGCTGGTGTCGGGATACAGCACGGAGTACAGCGGCATGCGTTTTGCCATGTTCATGATGGCTGAGTACATCCACATGATCACGGCCTCCAGCCTGGTGACGCTGCTGTACCTGGGCGGTTGGAACGGACCGGTTTTCTTGCCGCCCGTGGTCTGGTTCTTGGTGAAGCTCGGGTTCCTGCTGTTCGTGTTCATCTGGCTGCGGGCGACCATGGTCCGGCTCCGGTATGACCGGCTCATGGACCTGGGGTGGAAGGTGCTGCTGCCGCTGGCCATTCTGAACCTGGTGGCGACGGCGGTCATCACGGTTTTTGTCGCTTAAGGCTGCTGCCGTGGCCTAGGCGCTGGTGAGGCGAGGAGTGATGCCGAGATGTTGAAGGCATTGGCCAAAGGCATGGGCACCACGCTGCGGATGCTGCTCCGCAGGAAACCGACGATCCGTTACCCGTACGTCAAAAAGGAGCGCTCGGCGCGGTTTCGCGGCCGGCATGAACTGAGGCGGTACGAGAACGGCCTTGAGATGTGCATCGGGTGCGAGCTGTGCCAGGTCGCGTGCCCCGCGGCAGCTATCACCGTGATGCCGGCGGAAAACGACCCAGCGCGGCCCAACTCGCCGGGAGAGCGGTACGCCTGGAAGTACGAGATCGACATGCTGCGGTGCATCTTCTGCGGCCTCTGCGAGGAGGCGTGTCCGACCGAGGCGCTCCACTTGACCCGGGAGTTCGAGCTGGCCGACTTTAGCCGGCAAAGTCTGATCTTTGGCCGCGACCGGCTGGTCAACAAGCACACGAGCCCCTTCAAGGTGCCGCATCACGTGTACCCGGACTACCACGGCTGGCGCCCGGTTCACGAGTCCGAGGCGGAGCACGCGCCGGCCGCCGAGTCCGGCGCTCCGGCTTCCAGTGCACAGGCGAGCGAGCGGGGCGCGGCGAGGTCCGAGGAGGCGCAGCCGGCATGAACTGGGTCGTTCTTGTTGCAGCGGCATTGGCGCTAGTTTCCGCCGTCACCGTGGTGCGGGCACGCATTCCGGTGCACTCGGTGCTGGCCTTAGTCCTCAATCTCATTTCGCTGGCAGCGCTGTTTATCGCGCTGGATGCGGAGTTTATGGGCCTTGTGCAGGTGATCGTCTATGCCGGCGCCGTCATGGTCATGTTCCTGTTTGTGGTGAGCTTACTGGGCGCGCGGCGGGAAGCCATCGAGCGGGAGATGTCGCTGTTGCCCGGCCAGGAGGGCTTAGGCGCGTTGGCCGCCCTGCTGCTGCTGGCGGCGCTGCTGCTGGCGGTGCTCCGGCAGGCATATCCGGCGCCGGCGGCCCTGTTTGCAGGCTTTGGAACGGTACGCGCCTTTGGAGCCGCCCTCTTTTATGAACATGTGCTGGTGCTGCAGTTTGCGGCGCTGCTCCTGATGGTGGCCGTGGTGGGGGTCGTCGTTTTGATCGCCCGCCGCGACCAGGGGAGGTGAGGGACATGCCCGGCATGCCCATTCATGGTTATCTGGTGTTGAGCGCGATCCTGTTTGTTATCGGACTTGCGGGGGTGCTGGTGCGGAGAAGTCCCCTGGTGATGCTGATGTCTATTGAGCTCATGTGGGGTGCAGCGGCCCTGCTTTTCCTGACGTTCGCCCGGCAGTGGGGTACGATGGCAGGACACGTGTTCTCATTCCTGATCATCGTGGTCGGGGCCGCTGAAGCCGCCATCGGCCTGGCGCTCATCGTTCTCATCTTCCGTACCCGTGACGCGGCGGATGTGGACGACGTGCGGGCGCTGCGGGGCTAGAGAAAGGGGTAGGACAGTGGAGAACAGCTATTGGGTGCTGGCTCTCATCCCCGGCCTGCCGCTTGTGGGTGCGGCCGTCGTCGCTGCGGCGCGCCGGCGGTGGGGCAAACCGGCCCTGGCGGGCACCGCGGCGTTTATGGTGGGGCTGGCCTTTGTGGCTACCGTGGTCGCGCTTATCCGCTACCTCGGCCTGGAGGACCATGAGGTGCTGACGCTGCCCTTGTCGTCGTGGGTCATGAACGGCGTCGGCATTGGTCTTTTGGGCGACGCAGTGTCGCTGTGGTTCTCGCTGGTGGTGACCGGCGTCGGTCTGCTCATTCACATTTACGCGGCGGCCTACATGGCCGATGACCCGGACTACGGGCGGTTTTTCGCGGAGCTCAACTACTTCATTTTCGCCATGAGCCTGCTGGTGCTGGCGGACGGGTTTCTTGGGATGCTGATCGGCTGGGCCAACGTCGGCCTTGCCTCGTATCTCCTGATCGGCTTTTGGAACCGTCGCCCCGCTGCGGCCGCGGCGAGCCGCAAGGCGTTTTGGGTTAATACGGTCGGCGAGGTCGGGCTGATTTTGGCCATGGCCATCATGTGGAACCAGTTTGGCAGCTTGCGCTTTGCGGACGTGTTGCCGCAGGCTGGCCGCATTGCGCCGGAGGCGCTCAACGCCATCGCACTGTTGCTTCTGGTCGGCGCGGTGGCCAAGTCGGCCCAGCTGCCTTTGCACGTGTGGTTACCCGACGCCATGCAAGGGCCTACGCCGGTCAGCGCCCTCATCCACGCGGCCACCATGGTTACGGCGGGCGTGTACTTGGCCGTGTGAGCCTTTCCGCTGTTTGAGGCGGCTCCGCTTGGCTTGCCTGCCGTCGCCTTGGTCGGCGTCGCGTCGGCTCTGTTTGGCGCGGTGGTCGCCGTCGGCCAAAACGACATCAAGCGGGTGCTGGCTTTCTCCACCATGAGCCAGGTCGGGTACATGATCCTGGCCGCGGGCGTTGGCGCGTACAGCGCCGCCTTGTTCCACTTCATGACCCACGCGTTCTTTAAGGCGCTGTTGTTCCTGGGTGCCGGGATCGTGATCCACCACTTCCACGGCGAGCAGGACATCCGGCGCATGGGCGGGCTTGGCCGGCAGCTGCCGTTCGCCTATTGGACGTTTCTCATCGGCACCTTGGCCCTCATCGGCCTGCCGCCGTTGTCCGGCTTCTTCAGCAAAGATGAGATCGTGGTCGAACTGTTGTTGACCGGGCATACGGGGCTGTGGGCGCTGGGGGTTGCTGCCGCAGGGTTGACGGCGTTTTACATGACCCGCCTGTTCTGCTTGGTGTTCACCGGGCCGGCTCCGGCGAAACACGCGGTCAAGGGTAAGGCCGCGCGGGAGGCTGCCGCGGCCAGGGAGTCCCATGTCGGCCATGGTGACCCGGGCCACGGCCATGAAGCCCACAGCGTGCCGGCCCTTGAGGCGGTGCCGGTGGCGGTGTTGACCATCTTATCCGCCCTTGGGGGCTTGTTGTGGGTGCCGGGC